>JAAYUB010000001.1 GCA_012517875.1 Acidobacteriota bacterium
CCGCCCGCGAAGCTCGGCGTTTTTCAGCAGTGGCAGGCTCGCCACCGGCGCCGATACGGCCGCGCTCTCGCCGTTCTCCCAGGTCAGCTCGGCATGCAGCACGCCGCCCGAGAATTCCTCGGGGACGTTGAGGGCGAGTTGCGCCGGCCGGCTGTCGCTGGCGACCACCGTGGCCGTGGTCGGAGTGGCCCACTCCAGCCAAAGCCTCTCTTCGAGCGCCTGGTCGAGCTGTTCCCGCGTCTCGCAGGGTACGCCGAGGGAGCGCAACACCGCCTGCCGAGCTTCGGCGGAAGGCACGTGATGCTTGCCCCAGATGTCCCAGTACTCCGCTTCGATGCCCCACGCCGCCCCGGCGCGGGCCAGCGCTTCGTCATAGCTCGACGAGGGCTGGAACCTCACGACTGAGTCGTTCATTACCCCCTTGGCTCGCTAAGCCGGGTTGATCTGTGGCATCGGAACCCGGTAACGCCCGGCGAAGACCTCGGCGAATACCGCCAAGATCTCCTCGTGGATCAGCCCATTGTCCGCCAGCAGTCTCGGATTGCCCACCTTGGCCGGAGCGCCGAACATGTCGGAAACGCGTCCGCCCGCCTCCTCGACCAGCAACATGCCCGCCGCCATATCCCAGGGATTCAAGCCGAATTCCCAGAACCCCTCCATCCGGCCGCAGGCCACCCACGCCAGGTCGATGGCCGCCGAACCGGCGCGCCGGACGCCGTGCGAGGCCATGGCAAGCTGGTGATAGAAATGGATGTTGACGCTCAAGTGCCGCTTGTAGCTGGGGAATCCCGTCGCCAGTAGGGAGTCCTTCAGCCTTGCCGCCTTGGACACCTGAATGCGCCGGTTGTTCAGCCACGCCCCCGACCCTCGTTCGGCCGAGAACATCTCCCGCCGCTCCGGATCGTAGATCACGCCGCAGATGATCTCGCCGGCGCGCTCCAGCCCGAGGGTTACGTTGTAGACCGGGAAGCCGTGGGCAAAATTCGTCGTTCCGTCCAGCGGATCGACATACCAGCGGAACTCGCTGGCGCTCTCCTGCCCGCCGCCCTCCTCGGCGACGATACCGTGAGAGGGGAAGTGGGCGCGCAACCGCTCGACCACCAGCCGCTCGCTGGCCCGGTCAGCTTCGGTCACCAGGTCGAACTCGCCCTTCATCTCATAGGCGACGCGCCGCTCAAAGTAGTTCGCCAGCATCGCGCCGGCTTCCCGCGCGATTTCGGTTGCAGTCTCCAGGTAACTTGCCATCGGATTCGAGGTTGGGCCGGGCCGGTGCCGGGACCGTCAGATCTCGTACAGATACTTGATGTCGTGCTTGTAGATGAACAGGTTGGGGGCGTCCGACCGCGTCAGGCGCAGGAATGCCGCATCGTAGTACTCGATGGTTCCGTCGACATCCTCGTTGCTGCTCAGCCGCACTCGCACCGGCGTACGGTTCTCGATCAGGCGGCGCAGATAGCGGACCTCCTCGAACGTCTGCTCGGGAACGCGCGGCTTGACCTTCGACTTGCCTTCTTCCCTGTTTTCGCTCACTGGATTGACGAGGGTCCTCGGCCCTGGGGCGGGCGAACGCCGCCCGGCTCTGAATCCCCATAATAGCCGTTGCGGGCGATGGCGCGCAAACCGGGGCGGTCTACTGTAACGCGCAGAGTGTGGTACCGGTCCTTCGAAGGGGGCAGGTTCCGGGGGTAGAAAGCCAGCAGGTACTGCGTGCGAAGGTCGCGCAGGATGTCGGCCAGGGCCTCGTCGAGCGAGGCGCCCACGCTGGGGTAGAACACCCGGCCGCCGGTGCCCGCCGCCAGCGTCTCCAGGGCGTTCTCTCCGCCGATGTTGCGCCCCGCGTCGTTGGTGATGGGCATCACCAGGATGGCGTAGAGCACGGTGTCGGCGCGATGCAGCGCCTGCAACGCGGCATGAAAGTTCTTGACGCTGGTCGTGTCGCCGCCATCGGTGACTACCACCACGACGTGCCGTCCCTCGCGGTCCTCCAGATCGCCTGCCGCCAGGTAGATGGCGTCGTAAAGCGACGTCCCGCCCTCGGGTTTCAGGGCCCTCAGCCCTCGCTCCAGCCGCTCCGCCCGCCGCGTGAAATGGGCGACTCGGGTGACGTCGTAGTTGAAGGTGTACAGGGCCACCGCGTCCTTCGGGTTGCCCTCGCGGTAGACCGCCTTGATGAACCGCAGGACCGAGTCGATTTCGTAGCGCAGCTCCTTGGCCGTCGAGCCGCTGATGTCCACCAGCAGGCTGATGGAAAGCGGCTGCTCGGTGTGCCGTTCGAACACCGACAGATCCTGCCGCACGCCGTTGTCCTGAACGGTGAAGTCCTCTTTGTTCAGCGAGCCGATCAACCGCCCGTAGGAGTCCTTCACCGTCACCAGCATCCTCACCAGCCGCACGTCGACGCGGATGACGGGCTCCTGCGGCCACATCGTTCCCGCCAGCAGCAGGGACGCCGCCGCCGTCAGCGCTGTTTGAGCGATTCGTCCCACTCGCCTTCCACCCACACCTCGCCATCGGCGAAGTGCTCCTTCTTCCAGATGGGAACCAGCCGCTTCAGCCGGTTGATGCCCTCGAGGGCGGCCCCGAAGGCCGGGCTGCGGTGCGGCGCCGTGACCACCACCAACACGCTCGCCTCGCCGATCTCCATCCTCCCCAGCCTGTGCACCATGCCGACACGGCCGATGGCGTGGGAGGCGGCGATCTCGCGCCCGATGGCGGCCATCATTTTCAGCGCCATCGGTTCGTAGCACTCGTAGTCCAGCCAAAGCGTGGCGCGCCCGTTGGTGTTATTGCGCACGACGCCCTCGAACACCACCACCGCTCCGTCCTCGCCCCGTTGCAGTTGGGCGACGAGGTCACGGGTGGAGATGGGCTCGCGCGTGAGCGCGAAGAAGTGCCCGGCGGGGTCGGAAATGGAGGAGGAGCAGGGTCCCACGCCGCCGCTCACCGGCGGCAGAAAGGCCACCTCGTCGCCGTCCTGGAGGCGGGTATCGGGCGTGCCAAAGTCATGGTTCCGGGCGAGCATGATGGACCTGCGCTGGCGCTCCAACTCCGGGAACCGGGCCGCATA
>JAAYUB010000002.1 GCA_012517875.1 Acidobacteriota bacterium
AGCGGCGTCTTCTTGATGATGCCGGCGGCCGTGGCCAGCACGACGTACTCCTGTTCGGAGAATTCCTTCACCGGGATGATGTCGGCGATCTTTTCCTCCGAATCCATCTTGACCAGGTTGACGACGGGGCGGCCCTTGCCGGCGGTGCCCACCTCGGGGATGCTGTAAACCTTGAGCCAATGCACCTTGCCCCGGTCGGTGAAGACCAGCAGGTAGCTGTGGTTGGAGGCGACGAAGGCGTGCTCGGTGAAGTCGGTGGCGTGGGTGGTCATGCCGCGGCGCCCTTTGCCGCCCCGCCGCTGGACGCGGTAGGTGGAGGCGGGGATGCGCTTGATGTAGCCCGTGTGCGAGATAGTGATGAGCGAGTCGTCGTCGGGGATCAGGTCCTCGATCTGGAGCTCGGCCTCCTCGTCGACGATGCTCGTGCGGCGCTTGTCGGCGTACGTTTTCTTCAAGGCCAGCAGTTCGTCCTTGATCAGATTCATGAGCTTGAACGGGCTGGCCAGGATTTCCTCCAGGTCGGCGATGAGCTTGAGGGTCTGGCGGTACTCCTCGAGAATCTTCTCGCGCTCGAGGTTGGTCAGGCGCTGGAGGCGCATGTCGAGGATGGCCTGGGCCTGGACGTCGCTGAACTTGAAGCGCGCCATCAGCCGCTCCTTGGCCTCGGCCGGCGTCTTGGAGTTGCGGATGAGCTTGATCACCTCGTCCAGGTGGTCCAGGGCGATCTTGAGTCCCTCGAGGATATGCGCGCGCTCCTTGGCCTTGCGCAGCTCGTAGCGCGTGCGGCGGGTGACCACCTCGCGGCGGTGGTCCAGGAAGATGACGAGCGAGTCGCGCAGGTTCAGCAGCTTGGGCTGGTTCCGGTCGATGGCCAGCAGGTTGATCCCGAAGCTGGTTTGCAGATTGGTGTGCTTGTACAGGTTGTTCAGGATAATCGCCGGCTCGACATCGCGGCGCAGCTCGATGACGATGCGCATCCCCTCGCGGTCGCTCTCATCGCGCAGGTCGGTGATCCCGTCCACTTTGCGGTCCTTGACCAGGTTGGCGATCTGCTCGATGAGCTTGCTCTTGTTCACCTGGTAAGGGATCTCGGTGACCACCAGCGCCTCGCGGCCCTTGGTAAGCTCCTCAACGGCCACCCGCGCCCGCAGCTTGAGGATGCCGCGGCCGGTGCGGTACGCCTCGCGGATCCCGGCCCGGCCGTAGATGAACGCGGCGGTGGGAAAGTCGGGGCCGGGGATGAACGTCATCAGCTCGTCGACGGGGGATTCAGGGTGCTCGATGAGATGGACCAGGGCGTTGACCACCTCGCCCAGATTGTGGGGCGGGATGTTGGTGGCCATGCCCACGGCGATGCCGGCCGAGCCGTTGACCAGCAGGTTGGGCAGTTTCGAGGGCAGCACCAGCGGTTCGGTCAGAGACTCGTCATAGTTGGGGCCGAAATCGACCGTTTCCTTGTCGATATCGGCGAGCATCTCCTCGGCCAGCCGCGACATCCGGATCTCGGTGTAGCGCATGGCTGCGGCGGAGTCGCCGTCGACGGAGCCGAAATTTCCCTGGCCGTCTACCAGCGGGCAGCGCATGGAGAAGTCCTGCTCCATGCGGACGATGGCGTCGTAGACGGCCACGTCGCCGTGGGGGTGATATTTACCGATGACGTCGCCGACGATGCGGGCGCTCTTCTTGTACGGCTTCGAGTGGGAGTTGCCCAGCTCGTTCATGGCGTGGAGGATGCGCCGGTGGACCGGCTTAAGGCCGTCGCGGGCGTCGGGGAGCGCGCGGCCGATGATGACCGACATGGCGTAATCGAGGTACGACTTCTTGATTTCGTCCTCGATGTTGACCTGGACGAGGTTTTCGAGGGGCAGCTGATCCTTCTGTTCCATGGGGATGATTCCTTTGAATTCGGGCCGTTTGGGCGCCGGCTATAAACAAAGCATTTTACGCCAAATCAGTCCCAAAAACCAGCGCCATTCCCGCTGACGGCGTTCGTCTGCAAGATGGTGAAAACCGGGCGCCGGGGCGGCGGCCGGCCGCCGCCGCCGACCCTTCAGGGTTCCTCGGGAGGCGTGAGGGGGGCGGTGCGGCGCTGCCGGAGAGCCGGCAGGAGGTATTTGCCCAGACCGCGCAGGTACTTGACGGCCACGCCGGGACGCAGCAGGCTGGTCAGGAGGCGCCCCAGGCGCCGGGGCCGGGTGTAGAACAGGAAGTAGGCCAGGTAGTACAACCGCCGGAGGGTGCGCAGGCTGATCTCACGGGTCTGGATGTGGGGGGTGGTGACGTCCATGTCGTCGGCCAGCATGCGGGTGGCCAGCCCCTGCGCCACGGTGAGGTTGTGGAGCTCGGTGCCGGGGTAGGGAGTGGCAAAAGCGAAGAAGGCGTAGTCGAGCTCGGAGCGGCGGGCGAAGCGGATGGTTTGCCAGACATCGGCGGTCGTTTCGCCGGGGAAGCCCATCATGAAGAAACCGTGGGTCACCAGGCGGTGCCGTCGGGCCAGGCGCAGAAACGCCTCGACCCGGTCGAGGCGGAGGTTCTTGCGAATGAGCTGCTGGATCCTCGGGCTGCCCGTTTCGACGCCGATGGTGATGGAGTGGGCGCCGGCGGCCACCATCGCCTCGATGAGCGGCTCGTCCATCCGGTCGGCCCGGATGCCGTTGGGAAACTGCAGGCCGACGCGCATGCCCGAATCCACGATGAGCTCGCAGATGCGCCGGGCCCGCGCCAGGTCCATGGTGAAGTTGTCGTCATAGATCAGGAACTCGCGGACGCCGTACGCGTCATACAGGTGGCGCATCTCGGCCACGACGTGCTCGGGCGACCGCGGGCGGAAACCCTTGCCGAACAGGTTGTGGCAGTAGATGCAGTGGTAGGGGCAGCCCCGGCTGGTGAAGATCTGGAACGGCCGCGGATGGCGGCTGGGGGAGCCCGGGATCTCCAACTCGAAGTAGCTCTCCATGGGGAAGAGATGATAGGCCGGCCACGGCAGGTCGTCCGGCGAGGGGAGGTCGGTCTCCGGCGGGTTGTGCGTGACGATGCCGTCACGCTTGAATGACAGGCTGCCCACCGCGTCGAGGCCGCCGCCGCGGCCGAGGGCGTCCAGCAGTTTGAGGAAGGGCCGTTCACCCTCGCCGCGGATGACGAAGCGCACCCCGGCGAGGGCCAGGACCCGGTCCGGGGCGATGGACGGGTGGGCGCCGCCGAACACCATGGGTGTGTCCGGGGCAAGGGTGTGGACCCGCGCCGCGGCGGCTACGGCCCCCAGATACTGGACGCTCATGCAGCTGATGCCCACCAGGTCGAAGCGCTCGGCGGCCAGGGCGTCGGCGAGCACGGCCTCCCAGTCCTTGTGCAGGATCAGATCCAGGGCGCGGACCCGGTGACCCGCCGCTTCGGCGGCCGCGGCCAGGTAGGCGATACCGATGGGGAAACCCGCCGGGCGGTACCGGGTGTCGTAATGGGGGCGCAGCAGCAGGAGGTTCATGACGGTTTCATCTCGCCGATCGGTGCAACGGGTCAGCGGAATTCTACCACGGTTGCCAGCCCCGGGGCATCGTTTCGGGGGGCGCGCCGCCGGCCCGGAGCGGCGGGCCGGCGATCCGCGGCGCCGGCCGGTGGTATAATGAAAGCAAGTTTCTGCGGGGGAGGACAGGCGGAGACGGCCTGTCCAGGAGGTGGTGATGGCGATGCGCATGCCGGCGGTGGCCGGGCGATTCTATCCGGGTTCCCGCCAGGCGCTCCTGACCGATCTCGACCGGTACACCGTGGCGGCCGACAAGCGGCTGGCCGCCAGAGGCATCGTGGCGCCTCACGCCGGTTACATGTACTCCGGAGCCGTGGCCGGTGCGGTGTACGGTGCGGTGCAAGTGCCGGGGCGCCTGGTGATCCTGTGCCCCAATCACACGGGCCTCGGCGGGGCGCTCGCGATGATGGGGAGCGGCGTCTGGCGCACGCCGTTGGGCGACGCGGCCATCGACGAGGCGCTGGCGGCGGCGCTGGCGCACGCGCTGCCCGAGCTGGCCGACGACGAGTCGGCGCACCGGTTCGAACACTCCCTGGAGGTCCAGCTGCCGTTCATCCAACGCCAGAAACCCGAGGCGCGGTTCGTGCCGGTGTGCGTGGGCACGGCGAACCTGGCGCTGCTCCTGCGGCTGGGCGACGCGCTGGCCGCGGCGGTGACTGCGGCCGGCGAGCCGGTGCTGCTGGTGGCCAGCTCCGACATGACCCACTACGAATCCGCCCAGAACGCCCGCCGCAAGGACACGCTGGCCGTGGAGCGGATGGAGGCGCTGGATCCGGAAGGGCTGGCCGCGGTGGTGCGACGCGAGTCCATCTCCATGTGCGGCTGGGCGCCGGCGGTGGCGGTGATGCAGGCGTGCAGGAAACTGGGGGCGACGCGGGGCCGGCTCATCCGCTATGCCACCTCGGGTGACGTGACCGGGGACCAGAGCAGCGTCGTGGGCTACGCCGGCGTGGCCTTCGTCTAAACGGGGAATCGGTGAGTCGGGAGACGAGAGACGAGAGACGGATCAACCCTCAACGATCAACCATTTCCAACCTGCGAACCTGCGAACCTGCGAACCTGCGAACCTGCAAACCCATTAATCAACCATCAACCTGTCCTACCGTACGAGTTTTGAGATCGCCTTGAACGTGGCGTCGCCGGCGCGGGCCTGAAGCTGGAACAGGACGATCTCCGTGGTGGTGACCACGGCCCCGGCGGCGGCCAGCAGCCCCAGCCCGGCCTCGTGGTTCTCGGGACGACGGCTGGAGGTCGCGTCCCGGACGACATGGACAAAGAAACCCTCCTGCAGCAGATCCAGGGCGGTCTGGAGAACGCAGATGTGGGTCTCGATGCCGCAGAGGATGACGTGGCTCCGGCCGCGGTCGCGCAGCCAGGCCGCCAGCGGCAGGTCGGTGCAGCAGCTGAACGCGAGCTTGGCGGCCGGCGCGGCCGTCTGGGCGTGGGGGGTGAGCGCCATCGCCTCCAGCGTCTCGCTCATCCGCCGGGCGCGGCCGTCTGGGCGTGGGGGGTGAGCCGGGCCACGGTGGGACCGAGGCCTTGCGGGTACTGTTCGGTGAAGAAGACGGGGCCGTCGAGGATATCGAATCCCACCAGGAGACGTTCGGTGTTGGTCAGCACCGTCTCCAAGCGGGCCGGGTCCATGGCGGCGGCCAGGCGCTCCTGGATGTCGATGACCACCAGGGCGGTGTTGGGGCGCTCCAGTCGAAAAGGCGTCAGATCCATGGCGTCGCTCCTTGGCGCAGGAATCGAGAGTCGGGGGCATTACACCCGGAAGATGGTACGGTACCGGCTGTGGGGCATTTTATCAGACAATCCATTTCATGCGGAGGCACCGAAGCGGAGACAGGACGCTGCACGGCGGCGCGGAGGCATAGCGGATTCATTCCTTCAAACCTTCAAATCGTCTGAAGCCTTCGCTGCGTCACCACCGCCGGGGGTGAGAACGCGTCCCTGATTACGCGCACGATTACGATTACGATTCGCGGGCACGACAGCCGATGTCCGGAGTCCGATGTCCGCATTATGGGAACGAGCCTCTAGCCTCGAATCTCAAGCCTCGATTACGATTTCGAGCACGAACCCTTAACCCATGACCGGTCATGCAACCGCAATGAACATTTCCGTCGTAAAAATCGTTATTCTCATTGATCCTGCGAGGAGGTCCGGTCATGGCCAATCGAAAAGGGAGCACCGCCCTGCGCATCGTCACCGTGGTGGTGATCATCGGGATTTTGGGCGGCGTGTACACCACGTTCAGCATTCTGTTCCGCCGCGACGAGTCGATTCCGGCGGAGAAGATCACCACGGTGGCACGCGGCGAGATGGTCCGCTCGGTGGTGGCCACGGGGAAAATTGAACCGGTGTCCAAGATCGACATCAAGTCGAAGGCGAGCGGCATCATTCGCTTCCTGTACGTGGACGACGGCGACCATGTCCGCGAAGGGCAGGTGCTGCTGGAACTGGACCGCGAGCAGCTCGAAGCGTCGCGCCGCGAGGCCCACGCCAACATGATGGCCCGCAAGGCGATGCTGGAAAAGGCCGAGGCCGAGGTCCGCTCCACGGCACTGGCGCTGGAACGCGCCCGCGAGGAGGCCGAGAGCCGCGACCTGGAGTTCGTGCGCCGGGAGTGGGAGCGGATGAAGTCGCTCTACGAGGACAACCTCATCTCCAAGGCTGATCTGGACGCGACCGAGCAGCGGTGGCGGGCGGAACAGGTCCGCGACAAGGTGCTGCAGCGAAACGTGCTGCTCCGTGAAAGCGAGCACATCACCGCCCAGAAGGCGGTCCACCAGGCTCAGGCCGACCTGTACGCCGCCGAGGCCGCGCTGCAGCGCGCCGAGGAGGAGCTGGCCAACGCCACGCTCCGCAGCCCCATCAACGGCATGGTCCTGAAGCGTTACCTCGAGGTCGGTGACGCGGTGAGCTCCATCCTCCAGCTCGGCTACAACGCCACCCTGGTGATGACCATCGGCGACACCCGCGACCTCTACTTCAGGGGCGCGGTTGACGAAAGCGACGTGGGTCAGGTGCGGGTGGGCCTGCCGGTGAACATCACCGTCGAGACCTATCGGGACAAGATCTTCCCAAGCGAGGTGACGCTCATCTCCCCAATGGGCCAGGAGCGCGACAACGTGACCCGGTTCGAGGTGCGGGTCCGCATCCCCGGCGAGACGACGGGCCTCCGCGCCAATATGAGCGCCAATGCCGAGGTCATCCTGGAAAAGAAGGGCGGCGTGCTCATCATCTCCGAGACCGCCCTGGTGTACGATGAACGGAAGGCGTCCTTCGTGGACCGGGTCACCGGCGAGGGCGACCGTCAGAAGGTGGATCGCGTGTCCGTGAAGGTGGGCATCAGCAACGGCTCCCGCGTGGAGCTGCTCGAGGGATTGAAGGAAGGCGAGCGGGTGGTGCTGCAGTGACGACGACCGCGCCCCAGCAGTCCCGCCGGCCGGCTGCGGGCGCCGCGCGCCCCGGCGGCGGCGATCGGGCGGCGGGGCGCAGATTCTCATTCTCGCTGCGGGAAATCGTCCGCGAAACCGTGGCCGACCTCCGGCAGAACAAGCTCCGCGCCTTCCTGACCATGCTGGGCATCGCCTGGGGTGTGGCGTCGCTCATCATCCTCACCGCCATCGGCGAGGGGATGAGCCGGGGGATGCGCGACAAAAACGAACTGCTGGGCAAGAACATCATCATCGTCTGGGGCGGTATGACCAGCCTGCCGGGCCCGGGCATCCGGCCGGGCAAGCCGGTGCGCCTGACGGTCGAGGATTACGAGGCGGTGCGGCGGGAGGCGTACTGGGTGGTCCGCTGCTCCCCGGAGCTGGACCGCAGCGACCTGACCAGCGTCTCGGACCTGAACCGGGGCAACTTCGACGTCCACGGCGTGCTCGCCGACTACATGCTCATGCGCAGCATGCGCGTGGCCAAGGGGCGGCTGCTGGCCGAGCACGATATGCGCACCGCCGCGCGGGTCTGCCTCATCGGCGAGGAGGTGGACCGGCAGATGTTCAACGGACGGGCGCAGCCAGGCGACCGGCTGGCCATCGGCGGGCTGGACTATCGGGTGGCGGGCGTGCTGCTGCGCAAGGACCAGAACAACAACTACAGCGGTCCCGACAACCGCAAGATCTTCGTCCCGTTCCCGGCCATGCGGCGCGACTTCCCGTACGGCGACTCGCCGCTGGGCGACCGCCACATCGCCGACATCATCGCCCAGCCCGCCGCGGTCGAGACGGCCGAGGCGGCGGAGGTCCAGATCCGCCAGGTCATCGGCCGGCGGAAGCTGTTCGACCCCCTCGACGAGGACGCGCTCCCCATCTGGAACACGGCCACCCAGAACCGGCTGATCAACCAGATCTTCGTCTCGATGCAGATCTTTCTGGGCTTCGTGGCGGTGGTGACGCTGCTGCTGGGCGGCATCGGCGTCATGAACATCATGCTGGTGACGGTGCGGAGCCGCACCCGCGAAATCGGCCTGCGCAAGGCGGTGGGCGCCACGGCGCGCGACATCCTGGGGATGTTCTTCCTGCAGGCGCTGGCCATCGCCCTGTTCAGCGGCTCGGTGGGCTACATCGGCGCGCTGACCTTGTGTTACCTGATCAACCAGCTGCCGCTCCCCGACTTCTTTGCCGGCATGCTGGTGACGCCGTGGATGGGCGGGGCGGCGTTCGCCTTCCTGCTGTTCGTCGCGCTGGCCGCCGCCTATTATCCGTCCCAGACGGCGGCGGGGCTGGACCCGGTGGAGGCGCTGCGGTTTGAGGAATGATCCGGCCGGGCCGCCGGCCGGCGGGTTGGGCAACGGAGGCGATTCCATGCGATGGCTGGGCATCCTGAGTCAGGCGGTGCGGGCGGTCTGGGGCAACCAGGTCCGGACGGTGCTGACCGTGCTCGGGGTCACCTGGGGGATCATGTCGTTCATGATCCTGATGGCATACGGCGACGGCTTCCAGCGGGCGATGAACCTGGGCCTGAGCTATTTCGGCGATTACGTCGTGGTGATCTGGAACGGGCAGACCAGTCTGCAGGCGGGCGGCCAGAAGGCCGGCCGGGCCATCGCCATGGAGTCGCGCGACGTCGAGATGCTCCGCCAGGACGCCACCCTGATCAAGAAGGTCAGCGGCGAGGTGTTCCGCCGCTACAAGGTGGTGTACGAGCAGCGGGTCAATACCGCCGGCATCCGGGCGGTGGAGTCGTGCTACGGCGACATCCGCGGCATGTTCATCGAGGACGGACGGTTCTTCACCGACGAGGAGAACCGCCAGCTGACCCGGGTCGCCGTGCTGGGCTACGAGATCAAGCGGCGCCTCTTCAGCCAGGCGCCGGCGGTGGGCCGGGAGATCCGCATCCAAGGCGTCCCGTTCCAGGTGGTGGGGGTGCTGCACAAGAAGGTGGCCATCTCCAACTATTTCCAGCCCGACGACCAGTGCATCATGATTCCCATCCGGACCATGGGGGTGCTCACCGACACCCGCTACCTCAGCGTCATGGTCTGGCAGCCGGTGAGCCCCCTGCTGGAGGACAAAGCCCGGCAGCAGTTCATGACTCTCATGGGCGCCCGCCACCATTTCCAGCCGGCAGACGACAAGGCGCTCACTTATCACAGCTACTCCGAGGTCAAGGCGATCCTCGACGGCATGACCGGCGCCGTGAAGGTGACCGTGTTCCTGGTGGGGCTGATCACCCTGGGGATCGGCGGCGTGGGCGTCATGAACATCATGCTGCTGTCGGTGCGGAGCCGCACACGGGAGATCGGCACTCTGATGGCGCTCGGAGCCAAGCGGCGCCACGTGATCGCCCAGTTCCTGGCCGAGACCTTCCTGATGACCCTGATGGGCGGTGCGCTGGGATTCCTGTTCGCCAGCCTGGTCACCCGGCTCATCGGCGGCATCCCGTTCCTGAGCAACATCTTTGACGATCCCACCGGGCAGGGGGACATCTACTTGATCATCACCGCGGCCAGCTTCGTGGTGGCGCTGGTGACGCTGGGCGCCATCAGCCTGGTGTTCGGGCTCTGGCCGGCGCTCCAGGCGGCGCGGCAGGATCCCATTGAAGCGCTGCGGTACGAATAGCCAGCCCTCGCCGGACAAGCGGACAGAACCCCCATTTGTCATTGATCATTTTTCATTGGTCATTCTTCGTTTGTCATTGAATGGTTATTGCTGATTGCCTCTTGTTGTTGGCTGTTTGGAGGCGAGGGGAACCGTACGGATTATGGTGTTCATGCCGGATCGCCGATGTCCGAAATCCGACGATTGGGAACAAGCCGCGAGCCTCGATTACGGATCACGGTGACAATCGCAAAGTACGATCACGGGTACGAACCATCAACCATCACGATCAGCCGGCAACTGTTTCAGGCCTGCGAACCTGTGAACTTGCGATTCCGTGAACCTCCAACGTTCCAACCTTCAAACAATGTCCGGCGCGAAGTCGATCCTGCTATAATGCGCCCGGAGCGTCCATGGACATCTGCCTCATCAGCCTCGGCTGCCCGAAGAACACCGTCGACAGCGAGCTCATGCTCGGCTGCTTGTTGGCAGCCGGCCACCGGATTGTCCCGGAGCCGGAGGCGGCCGATGTGGTCATCGTGAACACTTGCGGCTTCATCGACCCGGCCAAGGAGGAGTCGCTCGGCGCCATCCTGGAGGTGCTCCAGCTCAAGCGGCGGCGGCCGGGCCTGCGCGTCATCGCCGCCGGCTGCCTGCCCCAGCGCTACCGCGCGGAGCTCGAGCGTGAGATCCCCGAGCTTGACGCGCTCATGGGGGTGAACGACATCGCCCGCGTCGCGGAGATCGTCGCCGGCGCTCCGGCGCCGGCGCAAGCCCCCCTGTTCCTGCACGATTGGCGGACGCCCCGTCGCCGCATCACCCCCGCCCATATCGCCTACGTGAAGGTCTCCGAAGGGTGTTCCCACCGGTGCGCGTTCTGCGCCATCCCCGGGATCCGCGGCCCGTTCCGCAGCCGGCCTCCTGCCGACGTGCTGGCCGAGATCGCCGCGTTGGCCGCCGAGGGTGTCCGCGAGATCATCCTGATTGGGCAGGACACCACCGCCTACGGTCGCGACCTCGGCGGCGGCGCCTCGATCGCCGGCCTGCTCGCGGCGGCCGCGACCGTGCCCGGCGACTTCTGGGTGCGCCTCATGTACACCTATCCCACCGAGGTGGACGACCGGCTCCTCGAGGTCATGGCCGGTCATTCGAAAATCTGTCCGTACCTGGACATCCCGTTCCAGCATGCCCACCGAGACATCCTGCGGCGCATGCGCCGGTCGGGCGACGGCGGCGCCTACCTGCGGCTCCTGGAGCGGGCGCGCCGCGCGGTGCCGGAACTCGCGGTGCGCACCGCGCTCATCACCGGTTTCCCCGGCGAGCGACCGGCGCACTTCGACTATCTGCTGGAATTCGTCCGCGAGGCTCGCTTCGACCAGTTGGGCGTGTTCGTTTACTCCGACGAAGAGGGGACGCCGGCCCGTCACCTCGATGGCAAGGTCGCCGCGCGCACCGCCGCCCGGCGGCGCGACCGTCTGATGGCGGCGCAGCAGGAGGTGTTGGCGGACAAAGCATCGGCATGGCTGGGTCGCGCGGTCCCCGTCATTGTGGACGGCTACACCGCCGACGCCGACTACCTGCTGCAAGCCCGCATGCCGCAGCAGGCGCCGGAAATCGACGGTGTCGTTTACCTGACCAACGGTTCCCTGGACAAGCTCAAACCGGGCGACGTCGTGACCGCGAGACTGAAAGAGTACGTGGGCTATGACTTCACGGCCGCGGTGATCCGTCCGCGTCGCTCGTCGCCGTCATAATCGTCTTTGTAATCATAATCGTGGTCGTCATCGAAGCTCGAGATTCGAGACCGGAGGCTCGTTCCCGTAACGCGGAAATCGGACATTGGAAACAGGACCTGGGATCTGGGACCTGGGTTCTGGATCCTGAATCATAAAACCGAGATTTCAGTGCCCATCACCTATACCCCCATTCACCGATCCACCGACTCACCGATTCACCCAGTCACCGACTCACCGATTCATCAAACACTCTCTGTGCCCTTCGTCTACACTGTGGTGAATAGTTGAACAACGGCCCATGCCTGGTCACTGCTTGCGCCGGATTTCACTGGCCTGCAGGAAGGTGTCCACGCGGGGGACGTAATCCAGATCGGTCGATTGGACGTAGATCGTGTCCTCGAAAAACAGCGGCACGCGGGGCATTTCGGCCATCACCCGGACCATGATGTCCTGGAGGGCGGCGCGCCGCTGTTTCTGGCTCCAATACCCGTTCAAACCCTCAATGAGATGGTCGATCTCCGGACTCACGAAGCGGCCGGGATTGTCCCGGCCGTAGTGTTCGCTGGGGGAATGAATCAGGTCGTCAAACAGGTCCGAGGCGTCGCCGGTGGTGGATGCGCCGCCCAGTAGAAAAAAAGGCGCCGTGTCCGACATCGGGAAGAATCGCTCCCGCGGCTGGGGGTCGAGGCGCAGGCGAATGCCCGCCGACGCCATCTGTCGTCGCAGCTCGTCGCCCATCTCGGCGCGCGTCTGGGGCACCAGCAGGGTCAACTCCACTCCGTCCGGATAGCCGGCCTCGGCCAGTAGGCGGCGGACCTCGACCGGGTCGTACGGCAGGGCGGGGAGCCCGGGGTGATATCCGAACACCGCTGGCGTCACGATCTGGTTGGCGGGGACGCCGTATCCGTGGAGCAGCTTCGTCACCAGCGCCGGGCGGTCCACGGCCAGAGCCAGGGCGCGGCGGACGCGGATATCATCGAACGGTTTTACCCGCGTGTCCAGCCCCAGGTAGCGGACCATCAGGCCCTGCTGGCGGATCACCCGCATCCCCGGCGCGGGGCGTGCGGAGAGCGAGGCGGCGACTTCGGGCATTACGCTCGTCGCGACGTCCGCCCTGCGGCCCCGGATGAGGGCTTCCGCCTCGGCGGCCGTGTCGAATCGGACGAGCCGGGCGGTGGCAAAGGCGGGCGGGTCCCCCCAATAGCCGCGGTAGGCGGCCAGGCGGATTTCCCGGCCGGCGGTCTCCGCGATGAAGCGGTACGGACCGGTGCCCACGGGCCGGCGGGCGAACGCATCCGCGCCCACCCGCTCGAAATACCGCCGGGGCAGGATGAAGACGGTGCGCAGCTTTTGCAGCAGCACGGGGTGGGGCCGGGTGGTGACGACCCGGACAGCGTGGTCGCCTTCGCAGGTGACGGCGGCAATGGTGGCACAGTTGCTGCGCAGGGCGGAGGCGGGATGGTCCCGCGCCCGCAGGATGGAAAAGACCACATCGTCGGCGCTCAGCGGCGTGCCGTCGTGAAATGTCACACCCCGGCGCAGGCGGAACAGCCAGGTGAGGGAGTCGGGATTCGCCCAGCTTACGGCCAGCAAGGGCACCAGCTTCATGTCGCGGTCAAAACCGGCCAGCCCCTCGAACAGGTTGGACTGCACCAGGAAGGAGAGGTTCTCTGCCTTTCTGTGGGGCACCAGCGTGAGCGGCATGCCGCGCAGGGCGATTACCACCTCGGATTTCGCCGGCGGCGGCGTGGTGCAGCCCGGGCTCAGCCAGACCATTGCCAGCAGCGCCAGTGCGCGCCAGCGACTCAAGATGAAGATCCTCACTCGACGCATGGTCCAGTACCAGCTGCAATCAAACGGTATGGGCGAAATAAATGCTGAACTGATTGTAACCGATTGGGCCGGGAAACGCCACGCAGCTGACGGCAGATCTGAGCCCCGCCCGTAAACTCCCACTCACCCGGTGCGGGTCATCAATCGCGTCGCCGGATCTCGCGCACCAGGACGTAATTGTCCACCCGGGGTGATCGGACGATGCCGACGGACTGCACAAACACGATGTCCTCGGCGATGAGCGGCACGCGGGGCATCTCGGCCATGGTTCGGACCATGGTCTCCTGCAGGGCGGCGAGACGCTGCGGCCGGTTCCAGAGCTCGCTCAGGCTCTCGATCAGGCGGTCAATCAACGGATTGTGGAAACGGCCGCCGTTGTCCCGGCCGTAAGTGCCGGTGGTCGAATGGATCATGTCCTCGAAGATATCGGAGGCGTCGCCGGTGTCCGACACGGCGCCCATCAGGAAGAACGGTGCCGTGTCCGCCGCCCGCCAGTATGCTTCGCGCTCGAGGGCGTTCAACTGAATGCGAAAACCCGCCGGCGCCATCTGCCGCCGGAGCTCTTCGCCGACGTCCTGGCGCTCCCGGGGGAGCAGCAGCGTGAGCGTCACGCCGTCCGGGTGGCCGGCCTCGGCCAGCAGCCGCCGGGCGCCATCGGGATCATACGGCAGCTCGGGCAGTCCGGGATTGAAGCCGAACACCGACTGGGACACATACTGGTTGGCCGGAGTGCCGTAGCCGTCGCGCAGCTTGCGCACCAGCGCCGCACGGTCGACGGCCAGGGACAGGGCGCGGCGAACGCGGACGTCCTGGAACGGTTGCACCCGGGTGTCCATGCCCAGGTACCGGATCAACAACCCGCGGTGACGGATGATTTCCATGCCCGCGACGGGCCGGGCCGAGAGGGCGGCTGCGGCGGCGGGAGGGATGTCGGCGGCCATGTCGGCCGCCCCGTCACGCAGAAGGGATACCACATCATCCGCGCTCCGAAATCGGATGAACCGCGCGGCGGTGAATTCGGGCGGACCGCCCCAGTAGGCGTCGTGGGCGGCCAGGCGGATCTCGTCGCCCGGAGTTTCGTTGACCAGACGGTACGGGCCGGTGCCGACGGGATTGCGGGTGAACGCCTCCTCCCCCAGCCGCTCGAACGTGCGGCGGGGCAGGATGAAGACGGTGCGCAACCGGTGGAGCAGCACCGGATCGGGCCGGGTGGTGGTGAGCCGGACCGTGAGATCGTCGATGCGGGTGACGGCGGCGATGACGGCGCAGTTGCTGTGCCGGACGGAGTTCGGGTCGTCCCGCGCGCGCAGGATGGAGAAGACCACGTCGTCGGCGGTCAGGGGGCTGCCGTCGTGGAACGCCACGCCCCGGCGCAGCCGGAACTGCCAGGTGAGCAGGTCGGGATTCTCCCAGCTGGCGGCCAGCAGGGGCACCACCTTCATGTCGCGGTCGAAGCCGGCCAGCCCCTCGAACAGATTGGACTGAACCATGGTGGTGATGGACTCGGCGCGGCGGTGGGGCATCAGTGTCAGCGGCATGCCGCGCAGGGCGATCACCACCTCGGATTTCTCCGATGGCGGCGTGGTGCAGCCCGGGGCGAACGCCAGCAACGCCAGCAACGCCACCCCCCCGAGCCAGCCGGAAAGAGTTCCTGCGGTTCGCGACATGATTCCGTGCCGGACGCGATGCGATCAGATTTCCCAACCGATGTCTGAATCAATTGTAAACGATGGGCACGGAAAACGCCAAGTGGAATCGTACGCCCGGGCGCCGGCTGGGTCAGTCGACGGGCGGCGGGCCGGGTGCGTCCTCGGGATCAGGGCAGAGCCGTGGTGTCAGGCGGCATCCGCAGCATGAGCGCCACGGGCTGATCCACGCCGGCTGCGCGCGCGCGGTCGGCCAGCCGGATGATGTCGCCGTAAAAGACCCCGGACCCGCCGCAGAGAAACACCTGATAGCGGTCCACCTGCGCCGTCCGCGCCTGCAGCTCGGGCTCGAGCCGGGCCGCCGCCACGGGCCGGCCGCTGATGGCGACGGCGTCGTCGACCCCGGCTTCGAGGACGATGGCGAAGGGACCCGGGGGCGGCGGCGCATCCTCCGTCAGCGGATCCGCAGGCAGGCGCACCGGGATGCCGTGGCTGGTGAAGGGTGTGATGACCATGAAGATGATGAGCAGCACCAGCAGGATGTCGATGTACGGCGTCACGTTGATAGCGCGAACATTCATGGCCGCCTCCCTTGGCTGGCGCTCAGCGCGCCGGTGGTGCGGCGCCGTCCGTCCGTCCGTTCCGGTCTTAAACCGTACTGACCCGCGGCGGGACGCAAAGTTCCCGGAGCCACCGCCGGCCGGGATGGTCTGTGCTGGTGCCGAACATTCTGCTGTTGGCGTTTTCGTTTTTTCTTTGGGATAATACGAGCCGGGTTCATGGACCCGAACGGCGAACGACCACCCACCGCTATTCAGGGAGGACCTATGGATCGAGATGAACGCCTGCGCAACCGCCGCGATTTTCTGAAGGTCGGGGCCGCCGGAGTGGCCGGCGCCGTGCTGATGCCTCACGTGTTGGGGCAGGAGTCCGCGTCGGGCGCGCCGCCGGTCAAACCCGGCGCGTTCCCCTGCCGCGTGCTGGGCCGGACCGGCCTGAAGCTGCCCGTCGTGAGCATGGGGGTGATGAACGCGGACAACCCGAACCTCGTCCGGGCGGCGCTCGATGCCGGCATCGTCCATCTGGATACCGCCCACGGCTACCAGCGCGGTCGCAACGAGGAGATGATCGGCGGCGTGCTCAAAGGCCGCCCCCGCGACTCCTTCGTCATCGGCACCAAGGTGCGCGCCGACGGTGAGGACCGCAGCACCGGCCGGTTCACTGCCGAGACCAGGCCCGAGCCGTTCGTGGAAAAGTTCGAACTCAGCCTCAAGCGCCTCGGCCTGGACCACGTGGACATCTTCTATCTCCACAACGTCTCCACCCGCGAGGCGGCGCTGTTCGAGCCGCTGCTCGCGGCCATGACCAGGCTCAAAGAGCAGGGGAAGGCGCGCTTCCTCGGGCTCAGCACTCACCGCAACGAGCCGGAGGTGATCCGCGCGGCGGTGGCGGGGAAGGTGCTTGACGTGGTGCTCACCGCCTACAACTTCCGCCAGCCCCACCTCGCGGACATGCACGCGGCAATGGCCGAGGCGGCCGCCGCCGGCATCGGCCTCGTGGCCATGAAGACCCAGGCCGGCGCCTACTGGGACAAGGAGCGGCAGCATCCGATCAACATGAAGGCGGCGCTCAAATGGGCGCTGCAAAACCCGCACGTGGGCACCGCCATCCCCGGGTTCACCACCTTCGACCAGATGGAAGAGGATCTGGCCGTGATGGCCGATCTGACGCTGTCACCGAAGGATCTGGACGACCTGAAGCAGGGTGAAAAGCTGGGCGTGACCGGCCTCTACTGCCGGCAATGCGGCGAATGCGTGGCCCTGTGCCGCCACGGCCTCGACATCCCGGCGGCCATGCGGGGCTACATGTACGCGTACGGCTACCGGAACCTGACCGAGGCCCGAACGACCGTGGCTGCGGCAGCGCTGCCCGCGGCCGCGTGCGGCGGCTGCGACCGCTGCACCGTGCGGTGCGCCATGGGCCACGACGTTCGCGGCCGCGTGGCCGACATCGCCCGCATCACCGCCATTCCGGAAGATTTCCTGGCGTGAGACCCGGCGGGATTTCGGGTAGACGCCCCGATCCCGAAACCTGAACTCCGAATCCCGAACACCGGGCCCCGCTCCGCAGCGCCTGGGGTTGTTGCCTGAATTCGATCCCATCCGGGACCGGCCCGTGGTAAGCTGGGGGCCGAATCGTCCCGCGCGGAGGCACCACCCATGACCGACGACCTGGAATCGCGCTTCCCCGACATCGCCGCCCGCCGGGCGGATTTCCCCGCGCTGGCCCGGCTGCACGAGGGCCGGCCACTGGCCCATTTTGACGGGCCGGGCGGCACCCAGGTGCCGCAGGCGGTGATCGACGCGGTGTCCGGCTACTACCGCACCGCCAACGCCAACACCCACGGCTTCTTCGTCACGACGGTGGAGACCGACCGGATGCTCCACGACGCTCGCGCCGCCATGGCCGACTTCCTCGGCGCCGACGACGCCCGCGACATCTCGTTCGGCGCCAACATGACCACCCTGGCCTGGGGGCTGGCGCACGCCTTCGCCCGCCGCTTCCAGCCGGGCGACGAGGTGCTCGTCTCGAACCTGGACCACGAGGCCAACCGGGGGCCGTGGCTCATGCTGCGCGAGCACGGCATGGTCGTGCGCGAGATCGCCATCCGCCCCGATGCCACTCTCGACTACGACGACTTCGCCGCCCAGGTCACGCCCCGCACCCGGCTGGTGGCCGTCGGCATGGCATCGAACGCATTCGGGACGGTGAACGACATCGCCCGTGCCCGGGAGCTGGCCTATCGCGCCGGCGCCTGGTTGCTGGTGGACGCCGTCCATTACGCGCCTCACTTTCCCCTGGACGTCCGGTCGCTCGGCGTGGACTTCCTGCTCTGCTCCGCCTACAAGTTCTACGGGCCCCATGTGGGGGTGCTATACAGCCGCAACGGGTTGCTGGACAGCTTGGCCACGGACCGGCTGCGCACCCAGGATCCCCGGGCACCCCACCGGATCGAGACGGGCACCCTGAACCACGCCGCCATCGCGGGCACGCTGGCCGCCGTGGATTACCTCGCCTCGCTCGGCGCCGGCGCCAGCCGCCGCGAGCGCGTGGTCGCCGCTCTGAACCGCGTGGCCGAATACGAGCGGGAGCTGGCCCAGCGCATCTGGCGCGGCCTGCAGCGCCTGCCGGCGGTGACCCTCGTGGGGCCGCCCTTCGGCACCGGCCGGCGGGCGCCTACTGTGTCGTTTGTCGTGGCGGGGCGGGAGGCGGCCGAGGTCTGCCGGCGGCTGGCCGAACGCGGGATCTGCGCCTGGGACGGACATTTCTACGCTATCCGGCCCATCGAGCTGCTGGGCCTGCTGGAGCACGGCGGCGTCACCCGGGTGGGGATCTCGCTCTACAACAGCGCCGAGGACGTGGACCGCCTGCTGGCGGCCATGGCCGAGATCGTCGCGGGTGCCTGAGGCCCGCCGGTGCACCAGGAGAGAAACCCATGAGCCCCAAACCAAAACCGGCACCCGATCCCGCGCACCTGGGCCCGCGGCTGCGCCTCGGCGTGAGCCGGTGCTTGCTGGGGGATGAGGTCCGCTACGACGGGCAGCACAAGCGTGACGAATTCCTGGTGGGCGTCTTGGGCCCCTATGTGGAGTGGGTGCCGGTGTGCCCGGAGGTGGAGATCGGCCTGCCCATCCCCCGCGAGAGCATGCGCCTGGTGGGCGACCCGGCCGCACCTCGGCTGGTGGCGCCGCGCTCCGGCGCCGACCACACGGAGCGAATGCAGACCTGGGCGGCGGGACGCCTCGACGAGCTGGCCGGCCTGGACCTGGTGGGCTTCGTCTTCAAGAAGGATTCGCCGAGCTCCGGTCTCTTCCGGGTCAAGGTGTACGGCGAGCAGGGCATGCCCGCCCGGACCGGCAGCGGCATCTTCGCCCGGGCCTTCACTGCGCGCTTCCCCGACCTGCCGGTGGAAGAGGAGGGGCGGCTCCATGACTGGCGCCTCCGCGAAAACTTCGTGGAGCGGATTTTCGTCGTGGCGCGGTGGCAGCAACTGCTGCGGGACAACCCGCGTCCGGCGGGCCTGGTCGCCTTTCACGCCGCGATCAAGCTGACGCTGCTGGCCCACAGTCCGGCGCACTACACCGAGCTCGGCCGCCTGGTGGCCGACGCCGGCCGGACGCCGTGGCCGGAGCTGGCGGCGCGGTACTTCAGCCGGCTCATGGACGGCCTGAAGGCGCTGGCCACGCCGCGCAAGCACGCCAACGTCTTTCATCACCTGATGGGCTTCCTCAAGGACCATCTCGACGCGGCCGACAAGGCTGAGCTGTTGGCGGCGGTCCAGGAATACCGCGACGGCCTGGTGCCCCACATCGTGCCGTTCACCTTGCTGCGGCACCATCTGGCCAAACATTCCGTCGGCGACTGGGTCCGCCGGCAGACCTACCTCAACCCCTACCCGAAAGAGATGATGCTCCGCAACCACGTCTAGCGGCGGCGCGCAGGCGCCTTCACATTTCTTTGGATAAATCGTGAATCTTTGCGTATATTTGAGGTCGGCCGAACGACGCCGGCCGACACGCGGCCGCTGGATCGGGGCGGCATTCTTGGTGTGGACGGCAAGGGGTCATGGGTACGGACGTCCACAAATTCTACGGGCTCGAGCTCAAGGCGATCCGGGGCCGCTTGGGCCTGTCGGTGCGCCAGGTGGAATCGGCCAGCCGGGCCATTGCCCGAAAACTCAATGACCGACGCTACTTCGTTTCGGTGAGCCGGCTGTCGGAGCTGGAGAACCGCGGCCTGATCCCGGGCGTCTACAAGCTGTTCGCCTTGTCGGTCGTCTACAACATGCCGCTGCTGGAGATGCTGGCCCTGCTCGGCCTGGACGTGCACAAGCGGCAGGACTACAGCGAATGCATCCAGTCGGATCGGACGCGCCCCGTCGACCTGCTGGGCGCGCCCGAGACATTGGAGGTGCCGCTGCGCTTCGACCCGTCGTTCTCGGCGCGCTCCACGGCGCTGCTCAACCGGGTCATTCAGGAGTGGGGCCGGATCCCGTTCGAGATCATCCACAAAAAGATGGAGTTCTCCCGCTTCTTCTTCGTCCAGATCGGCGAGGCGGACAACCTGATGTACCCGCTGCTCCGGGCCGGGTCCATCGTCAAGGCCGAGCGGCTGCGCCGGGCCGTGTCCAACACCGGTTGGCAGACCGAGTACGATCGGCCGCTGTATGTGGTGCAGACTGTCGAGGGGTACCGGTGCTGCTGGTGCCTCGTGGACGGCAAGGATCTGGTGCTCGTGCCGCACCCGCTGTCGAAGAAGTGTCAGGAGCGGTACCGGATGGTCCGGGAAGTCCAGATCCTGGGGCAGGTGATCGGGGTATATACGCCGCTTGTCGCTACCGAGGACGGGCCAACGCCGCCAGCACAGCCGCGAAGTTGATCCGGAAGCTCTCCCGTTCCAGCTCGCTGACTCCCACCGGCGCCAGTAGATTGTAGGACTGGTCGCGGGCCCAGTTCTGGAGCAGGATTCTGCCGTCCTCAACGCGACCGGCGACGAAGGCGCCCGCCTGCCGCGCCAGCTCCGGCAGCGGCAGGGCGTTCACCTCGCGGAAGACCGCCAGGTGCTCCTCGCGCAGCGCCTGCCGCGCAGCGTCGCGGCCGTGCAGATCCTCCAAGCCCCAGTGGCTGTACTCGTCGGAGGAATACTCCCGCAGTGACGCGAGGTAGACCAGCCGGCTGAAGGCGTCGGGGAGCGGCGCCAGCGTCTGGGCCGCCAGGTCAGCCCGGGCGCGGAGCACCGCGTCATCCTGTTCGTGGAGCCGGAGATCCCGTTGATCCATGGGTGCCTCGCGCGGGGAGGGATCGGTCGCCCCAATTATGAGACCATCGCTGGCCGGAATGCAACCGGTCCTTCGCCGTTCCGGATCCGGAAATAATTTGCCCGACTCGCTCCAACCACCCGGGCCCCCGTTAGACTGACCTCACGATATCCATCGGTGGAGGCTTTCCATGATACAATCCGTCACGACGTTCCTGCTGATGTTGGCATTGGCGTTTTCGCTCGGCGTCGGGCAGTCCGGCGATCAGGGCGGCGCATCCCGGCCGGAAGCCGGCCAGGCCCGGCTCATGGATGGAAACGTGACCCCGCCGCCGCCCCCTCCGCCGCCCTTGAAAAGCTGATCGCCGGGTGACCGCAGGGGCGATTGATCGACAGGTTCGGCTGACGTCATGAGCCTATACACCCACCTGATGGCCCTGTTCTCGCTCGTGTTGCTGGGACTGATGGTGCGGGCGGGTTTTCAGAGAAAATATCAGTCGTTTGTTGCGTACTACGCGTTAGTGGCGGCGGGCGACGGATTTTTCGGCTACGTCGGCCCCTGGCTTGATTTCAATTACCAAACGATCTGGTACTACAACCTGTACTGGGTCCTGGAATGTGTGGAGCACCTGCTCAAGATCGTCATTGTGTTGGGCTTCTACTGGACCGTGCTGGCTGATTATCCCAATTTGAAGCGAATGCTCGACGGTTTCTTCTACGGAGCGGTTCTGCTGCTGTCTATCCTGTTTGTTGTGAGTTATGAGCCGTCGGGTTCCTTGTTGTACACCATCAGTATTTACCTGGGGAAGTGGGTGTTTCTCCTGGTCGCGGTGGTCTGCACGTTCATCCTGGTGGTTCGCCGGCTGACCGGGATAGCGATGGAACGGGCCCTGTTGTTCATCGTTTCCGGCTTCCTGGTCTTCAGCCTGACCCAGTGCCTGAACTTTTTTTACCTCGAGGCGGCTCATCCGCAACTGGACGGATTCTGGCGGTATTTCTACCAGTTGAGCTATGTTTGGCCGCAACTGCTCTGGCTGGTGGCGGCGGTGATTCCAACAGATGTTGCCGTCGCAGGCGCGGAACCGGCGGCGGGACTGCAAGGGGAACTGCTGCGACGCATGCGGCGGCTGGACGCGGCGTCGGGCGAGGCGCTGGGCCGGCTGAATCCGTTCCGGGCTCCGGGGGAGCCGCGTTGACAAGCCGCCGCCCCGGCGGGTATATCTAAAATCAGAATACGCTGGAGGTGGGCGCCATGTGGCAGGCGATTCTGGTGACAGGGGTGGTGTTGGGTCTGATGGTGCTGGCGGCAGCGGCGCTGCGGCGACGCCCGGTCCCGCCGGAGTTCCGGGCCCTGCTCGCGGACGGAGCGGTCGATCCGCGCGCGGCGCTCGACGCGCTCGCACCCGCCGGCGACGTGCTGGCGGCCGTGCCCGCCCTGTTCCGCGACGATGACTACCGGTGGCTGCGCCATGAAGTGGGGCTGGCCGCGGAGGCCGAGCGCCTCAAACAGCGGCGCATCCGGCTGGCCCGGCTTTACTTGCGGGAACTGCGCGCCCAGTTCGAGCGCCTCTTGGCGCTCAGCGAACACCTCGACCGGCAGGGGCTACTGGCTCCGGAGGCGCGTGCGCTCTCGGCCGAAACCGCGCTCCGATTCCGCTGGCGCGTGTTCTGGGCCGGCGCGCTGCTGCCGCTGCAGCACGTCCGTTTCCACCTGTCGGGCATGGGTGATTTTTCCTGTCAGATGGGCGTTTTCACGGCGGAGGTCCGACACCGGCTGGAACTGCAGGCGTTCACCGCCTCGGTCTGATGGAGCCAGGCCCAAACCCTATATCTTATCACTTTTAATGGCGTCTGCAGCCGGTCGCGTCAATTATTTCCGGATCCGGAACATGACGGGGCCAATGGCCTGGGGCGGGGGTGGCCGCCCGTCACGCACGAATTGATGACAGCCATTTAAATCATTTATTTTCTACCACTAATACCTACACCGGTCTGAACGTTCCGAATTTGGAACGGAAATGTATGGGTGTAACTACATTTTTATCAATGATTTATGTATGATGGCCGGAGCGCCCTGATCGTGGCGTGGAGATGGGCCTGTCCGACACACGCCGGTGATATCTGTGAAAATCTTTATAATCAATAAATTGGAATCAGCGGTGAACGGTATTGTTCCGGATCCGGAAAATCGTCCGAACTGGGGGAAAATTCTAAAAAATTGGTGTTATGAAGAGAATACAAGATTCCGATCCCAGTCTTTGACAGCCGATCGATCACAGCACCCCGTGACGCATCCGTGTTGCGGGCCGGCGTCCCGCAGCACCGCGGATAAGGGTGGTGGAGAGGGATGACCGGCCTTGGGATGGAAGCCCGGGTCCGACGCCGCGAGCGGACTCGAAACCTGTCAGCCGACTTGATTGGGGAGGGTGCCGGCGGTGGGCCGCGGCGACGCGACCCACCGCCTGTTTTCCGAGGAGCAGGCCATGTCCGCGCAAACGCTCATCGACACCGAGAACATGCTGGTCTTCGCGCAGTGTGAGGGGCCGGCCAACCACGACGACTTTCGGCTGCAGTGCGACGAACTCCTGCACCTGTGCCGGCGGAACGGCCTAGGCAAGGTGTTGCTGGACGTGCGTCGGCAGCGGACCCGACTGAGCACCATTCAGTGGTACGACCTCGGGGTGAGCCTGTCGGTGCTGGGGCGGGGCATCCGGTTCGCTGTGGTCTGCGCCCCCGAGGAACGGGATATCAATTTTTTTGCCACCGTCGCCCTGAACCGCGGCGCCGTCATCCGCACCTTCGACCGGACGGAGTGCGCCATGGCCTGGCTTAACAACGGGGGCAACGGTCACCGCTCCGGCGAGAGCCAGTGAACTGTTCACAGTAAACAGTGATACAGTCAAATAGTGAACGGTGAGTGGTGAACTGCCTGCAACTCACAGTGTTCTCAATCATGTTCACCGTTCACTGGGTTCCATCGCGGGTGATTCCAGAACCCGACGGAGTTCAGGAAGGGACTGTCATCTCCGAAGGGATCCAACGAAAGGATTGTGCGACCAGACCGCTGCGGCGATGAACGGTCGGGTCTTGTCAGGGGCGGGCGGCTCCGGTACAATGAGGCGCAAATCAATTTCAGCGGAATCGGAGGAGCCATGTGCCGCAGCATGCTCGCTATCCTGTTCATCATCAGCCTGGTCCTGGCCGTTCTGGCCCAGACACCCGCGACGTCGGCGGCCGCCGGCAAGTGCCTGACCTGCCACAAGGAGAAGACACCCGGCCTGTACCAGCAGTGGTACGGCTCCGCCCACGCCCTCCACAAGGTCACCTGCCTGGACTGCCACCGGGCTGAGTCGGGCGACGCCGACGGCTTCGTCCACTACGACGTCCGCATCGCCACGCTGGTCACGCCCACGGACTGCGGCCGCTGCCACAAACGGGAGGCGGCCGAGGTGGGCGCCTCCTACCACGCCACGGCGGGGCTGATCCTGGAGTCGCAGGACGCCTACCTGGCCCACGTTCTGGCCGGCGCACCCGTGGCGATCCTCGGCTGCGAGAGCTGCCACGGCGGCAAAGTGAAGCTGGACCCCGGCTCGCCCAACCGCTTGCACAAGGAGAGTTGGCCCAACTCCGGCATCGGCCGGCTCAATCCCGACGGTTCCAAGGGCGCTTGCAACGCCTGCCATCCGCGGCACCTCTTCTCCAAAGCCCAGGCTCGCCAGCCCGAGGCGTGCGGCAAGTGCCACCTCGGCCAGGACCACCCGCAGAAGGAGGTGTACGAGGAGAGCAAGCACGGCAACACCTACTACACCAACCTCGACGCCATGAACCTGAAGGCTGACCGCTGGGTGGTGGGCGCGGACTACTCGGCGGCGCCCACCTGCGCCACGTGCCACATGGCCGCGTCCACGCGGGTCCAGGCCACACACGACGTGGGCCAGCGGATCTACTGGACGTTGCGCCCGCCCGTCTCCGCGGCCAAGGACAACGCCGGGCCGCGCCGCGTGGCCATGAAAAACGTCTGCGCCGCCTGCCACGGCCAGGTGTTCGTCAACGGTCACTTCCACCAATACGACGCCGCAGTGCGTCTCTACAACGACAAGTTCGCCCGACCGGCCACCGACATTTTGGCGCTGATAACCAAGAACAAGCTCCTGGAGCGCCCGGCCAGCTTCGGCAACGACATCGAGTGGATCTACTGGGAACTGTGGCACCACGAGGGGCGCCGCGCCCGCCACGGCGCCTCCATGATGGGTCCGGACTACACCTGGTGGCACGGTTTCTACGAAGTGGCCAAGCACTTCTACTTCGAGTTGATTCCCGAGGCGCGCCGCTATAACAACCCGGAGGTGAACGCGTTCATCGACCGTCTCCTGCGCGATGATCCCATGCACCGCTGGGTGAACGAGCGGACCGACGGGCTCAAGCGGCAGATCCGCTCCGGCGAGCTTCAGGAGTATTACCGCCGCTTCTTCGCCGCCGGGAAGTGAGCCATGACCCTCATCGCGCGATACCGGGCGTTCGTCCGCGGCCTGTCGGTGAACCCGGTGGGCCGGGCCGGCGTGGTCCTGACCACCTCGTCATTCCTGACGTTCCTGTTCATGGAGCTGCTCCGGCTGCTGGGCGTGCTCACCAACGCCTACATCGGGCTGATCACCTATCTGTTGCTGCCGACGCTCTTCGTCGTGGGCCTGGCGCTGATCCCGCTGGGCTGGTGGCTGTATCGCAAGGCCCGTGCCCGCGCCGACCGCGAGCTGCTGGCGGAGCGCTTCTCACCGGACGCGGTGGCGCCCCGGCCGGGGGGCTCGCGGCTCTTCGTCACGGTGGTCGTGTTCACCCTGGTCAACATCCTTTTCCTGACGGCCGCCTCCATGCGGATGCTCACCTTCATGGACACGCCGGTCTTCTGCGGCACCGCCTGCCACAAGGTCATGCACCCCGAGTGGGCCACCTATCAGGTCTCGCCCCACGCCCGGGTGCGCTGCGTCGACTGCCATGTGGGTGAGGGTACCGGCGCCTTGGTCAGCTCCAAGCTCAACGGCGCCCGGCAGATGTTCCTGGCCATGTTCAATGCCTACGAGCGGCCGGTGCCCACGCCGGTGCGCCAGCTCCGCCCCGCCCGGGAGACGTGCGAGAAGTGCCACTGGCCGGACAAATTCTACGGCTATCGGCAGCAGGTCCGGGTGCATTACGGTATGGACCGCGATTCGACGCCGCGCTACACGACCCTGAACTTGAAGATCGACACCGGCGAGGCCGCCGGCCACGCCGGCATCCACTGGCACGTGGCCGAGGCCAACGCGGTCCGCTACGCCTCCGCGGAAGACGAGCGGCAGGAGATGCTCTGGGTGGAGGTGCGCCAACTGGACGGCACCTGGCGGCGGTTCGCCCGCCGCGGGGAGCCGGCGGCGCCGACGCCTGCAGACTGGCAGCGGACCCTCGACTGCGTGGATTGCCACAACCGGGCCACCCACATCTACGAGGAGCCGGAGGTGGCGGTGGACGAGCGGATGCGACGCGGGCTCATGGACCGGTCGCTGCCGTTCGTCCGGCGCGAGGTGCTGGGGGCGCTCCTGCCCGACTATCCGGACCGCGAGGCGGCCATGGCCGGCATCGCCGCGCGCCTCGAGGGCGCTTACGCGCGGCTGCTGCCCGAGATGACGGCGGCCCAGCGCCAGGCCCTCGAACGGACCATCACTGCGGCGCAGGCCGTCTACAATCGGAACATCCACCCGCTGATGGCGGTGCGGTGGGGAACCTATCCCAGCCACCTGGACCACCGCCACGACGGCGGATGTTTCCGTTGCCACAACCAGGAGCTTGTGGACTCAACTGGTGCGGCTGTCTCCCACGACTGCACGCTCTGCCATTCGTTCCTTGCGTATGGCAGCGCGGGGCCGTACCAGTTTCTCGAAACCCCAACCGACAACGATTCCGAGGCGGCCATGCACCGCTACCTGCGCGAGGAATTTCTCAAGCAGGGTGAGTGAGGGGGATGAACAGTGAGGAGATAGGAGTTGGGATATCGTGCTCGTAATGCGTAATCGTAACTCGTCATCGAGGCTCGAGACACGAGACTAGAGGCTCGTTCGCGTAACGCGGACATCGGACAACGGAACTGGGACCTGGGTTCTGGGACCAGCTTTTTGGATCCGTGCTCGTAATCGTAATTCGTAATCGTAATCGTGATTCGTGCTCGTGATCGTCATCGAGGCTCGAGACTAGAGGCTCGTTCCCGTAACGCGGACTTTGGACATCGGACTTCGGAATTCAGGTGTCGACTCTCGGATTTCGTACCCGTAATTCGTATCTCCTACCTCCAATCTCCAATCTCCAATCTCCAATCTCCAATCTCCAATCTCCAATCTCCAATCTCCAATCTCCAATCTCCAATCTCCAATCTCCAATCTCCAATCTCCAATCTCCAATCTCCAATCTCCAAT
>JAAYUB010000003.1 GCA_012517875.1 Acidobacteriota bacterium
AATACGTGGATGGCGGATTTGCCGCCGGTGTACCCGATGATTCCGCACATGGCGAATGCACTCCCGTCGTGTGATCAAAGCAAGCGCAGGATGCCCAACTCAGCCTGTGGACGCGCGCTCACTTGACCGGCCGGGCGTCGGCCGGCGGATCGATGTTGGTGAAGGTGAGTACGCCGTTCTGATCGTAATATCGGAACATCCGGGTGCCGGGGGTGTAGATCGCGTACTGTTCGTTCCCCCGGACTTTGGTGCTGCCGTAAATTTCCACTATCTTCCGGACATACTTGATGGTTTCCGGAATCCGGGGGATCCGGTTCAGCTTGCGGACCAGATTTTCACCGGCGTTGTACGCCGCCAGGACCAGTTCCAGGTCACCCTCAAACATGTCGATGAGTAAGCGGAGATGGTTGGTGCCGCCGCGGATGTTCTCTTCGGGGTCGAACAGGTCGAAGACGCCGTACCGGCGGGCCGTATCGGGCATCAGCTGCATCAACCCCCGGGCGCCCTTGGGTGAGACCGCCCGCGGGTTGAAGTTGGACTCGACCAGAATCAGCGCCTTGATCAGGTTGAAATCGACCTCCAGCTCGGAGCCGTACTTCTTGATCAACGGGTCGAACTGGTTGAAGCGGCTTTCGTCAAACTGGATCAGGTCCGGGCGATCCTGTTCGCGCTCGATCTCGATTTCCTTGACCGACGTGGCGTCCCCGCTCTTGGGCGCATAGTTGCTGAACACGATGCAGCCGCTGCGGTTGACGTAGGAGTAAAACGTTTCCGCCCGGGCGGTCAGCGGGTGCAGGATCAGGCAAAAAGTTAATAAAAGCAAAGACTTCCGCATCTGGCGGCCCCTCCGGCCGCACCAATTGTAGAGGAGAGGCGCGGGATTGTCAAAAACAAACTGCGGGATCAGGGCTGGCGGCGGCTGATGATGCGCTTGGCTTGGGCGCGAACGGACTCCGGGACGGATTTCTCGATTTGGAGCAGCTTCAGGTCCATGCTTGTCAGCCGGTTGAGCAGGGGCATGGTGACTTCCACGGGGGCCTTCGGGTTGCGGACCAGATAATAGACCACCCGGTAGTTCTTGGTGAGCTCCTTGTTGGTGCCGATGATTCGGAGCACCTCGTGCGACACGTTGCGGAGCTGGGCAAAGATCTCGATCTCGGAATCGGTCAGTTTCGGGCTCGACAGGACCGATGTCGACACCAGCTTGTTCGAGTCGCGGATCAGCAGCGCCCGCTCTTCCCGCCGTCCCAGCAGGGCCAGCTTGACCTTGTCGCTCACCGACAGGGTGGCCATCTTTTGATACAGGGTGAGCTTGTCCTGATCGCCCTCGGCCAACTCCTCGATGTATTCCTGCTCTTCCTTGGAGGGCGCGGTCGGGGCGTCAGCGTCCAGCGATGAAAGTGCCGCCCGTTCCTCCTCGGTGAAGGGGAGGTCCTCGACTTTCGATTCCTCCACCGGCGCGGGCGCCGTGGCCGGCGTCGCCGCCGCAGTCCCGCCGAGAAAGTCGTGTTCGATCTCCTCCAACCGCTGGCGATCACCCGGGCTCAGGTTGGGATTCTGGCGGAGGCTGGCGAGGATTTCGGGGGCTTCGATGAGCCGGACCTGGTTATTGATGAGGAGTTCCGCCAGGGACTGCGAAATGATCGGAGCCAGACCGGTGAGCGTCCGGGTGTCGGTGTTGGGATTCAGGATGATCTTCTCAACGATCAGGGCGTTGCTCCGGAAGCATCCGGCCACCTGGTCGATGGCAAACGGCGTGATCTCCTTGTGCTCCATCAAGGCCGCCATCTCCGCCGGCGAGTAGGCGTGCAGACCCTCCTCGGCAGCCTGCCGGATTTCCGGGTCGCCGTCCTTCAGGAGCGAGGCCTGGGCTTCCAGCAGGATCTCCGGCGGCAGCGGCAGACTGCCGCGGGCGGCGGCGAGCTTGATCATCTTGGGGGCGGCGCCGGAGCGGATGGCGCTCAGCAAGGGGTTGGAGACGGCCATATCAGGGTTCTCCGGGGACCGCAATATGATCCCGCCAGTTTGACGGCGACAGGTTCAACTCCACCACCTGGCCGGTGGTGCCCAGCGGGCGGGCAGCCCGGCCGTTGAGGAACAGAGTGACGCCGCCGGCATTGCCGACCTGCAGAATGATGGGGTTGCCATAACGGTATTGGAATGTTTCGCCCGGCTGGAGGATGAAATCTTGAGGGACGCGTTCACTCACGACGCGCACCCAGCAGACGGCGCTGGCACGCAGGGTGAGCACCAGCGTCTGCGGATCGGAGTCAGCGGCGGCGGACGGCATGAGCGACTCATCGGATGTCGGCGGGGCGGTGGCAGGCAGCGGCGAACCGTCCGGAGTGACGGCGTCTGTGGCTGTGTTCGTCGGGCTGTCGGTCGCCGCGGGCGCCGGGGTCGGAGCGGGTTCGGCAAGGGGCCGCTGTGGCTCCGGCGGAGTTGTGTCGTCCAGCGGCGGACTGGACTCGCTCGACTGGTAGATAAAATAAATGGTTCCCAGCAGCGCGCCCATCACAACCACCGCCGACAGAATCCGCGTCCAGTGTCCACGGCGCTGGCGGATCGGCGCCATGCGGGGTTTTTCGGCGGCTGGTGTCTCCTGGGTCTCGATCTCGGCCGACTGCTCGTAGTACAACTGGATCAACCGGTCATCATCCAGTCCTAGATGGCGGGCATAGGCACGGATGAACATTTTCGGGAACACGCCGCGCGGCAGCTTCTTGAACGCGTTGTTCTCGATGGCGTCCAGAAAATTCGTGCTGATCTTGGTGACCTCGGAGACATCGTGAAGGGTCAGGTTCTGTTCCTGGCGCTTCTGTTTGAGAATCTCTCCAACCGTGGCCATCGCTGAATCCTGATTGTGATGATGGGGACATTTATACCTTATCTGAACGTGTTTGGAAAGGATATTGTACCAGCCCGCACGAATATTTCGTCCGAACGAGGGCGAAGCGTTGGCATCTCACGAGTGGCGGGTATAATAATATGGATACGACCGAAAGACGATCAGGGACCCGTGAGCGAATCACAGAACGTGGACACCCGCTGCTGGTACGCGATCTACACCAAACGGTTGCGAGAGCATTACGCCGACGTGAAGCTGCTGCAACTGGGTTTCGAGACCTTCCTGCCTCTGGCGGGCACACGCCGCCGTGGCCGCTTCCACATCCGGCCGCTCTTCCCCTGTTATCTGTTCGCCCGGTTCGACGCAGCGCGCTGGCTGTACACCGTGAATCATCTGGAAGGCATCCAGAAGGTCATCAGCTTCAATGACAAACCCGTGCCGGTGGACCCTCTGATCATCCAGACCCTCCGGGATCGGACGGCGGCCAAAGGGTATTTGGAATCAGACCGCGCCCTGGCGCCCGGTGACCAGGTGCGTATCCGCGGGACGCTGTTCGACGGTCTGGAGGGGCGGATCGAGGCGGTGCGCCCGCGCGACCGGGTGATCATTCTGCTCCAGACCATTTTTCGGCGGGCCCGGATGGAGATCGATGCGGACGTGCTGGAACTCATCGAACGGCATACGCCCCGGCTCCGCTGAGCGGGAGGCGGGGATACGGCGATCTCCAGCCGGTTGACCGGCTGTCAGTCGCATGCTACAGTGAGCACACTCAATCTGGAGAGCCCGTCATGCAACTAGACCAAGACCTGATGGCGGTGCAGGAAGTGCGCCACCTGCTGCAACTGGCCGCCGACGCCCAGCGCCGTTTTGCCGAATTCAGCCAGGAACAAGTGGACCGCGTGGTGGAGGCGGTCTCGCGGGAGGCGTTGGCCCACGCCGAGGAACTGGCCCGGCTGGCGGTGCAGGAGACCGGTTTCGGCCGGGTCGAGGACAAGATCACGAAGAACACCTTCGCCGCGCGTGAGATTTTCGAGGACATCCGGAATCTGAAGACCGTCGGCGTGGTCGCTGAAGATCCGGCCCAGCAGGTGTACGAGATCGCCGTGCCCATGGGGGTGGTCGCCGGCATCATCCCGTCGACGAATCCAACCAGCACCACGATTTTCAAGGCGCTGATATCCCTCAAAGGACGCAACGCGGTGGTTTTTTCGCCCCACCCGGCCGCCAAGGACTGCATCGCCAAAACCGCCGACATCCTGCACGCGGCGGCTGTGTTGGCCGGCGCTCCCGAGGGGATCGTCGGCTGCCTGCGCAACCCCACCCAGGAGGCCACGGAGGAGCTGATGCGGCACCGCCTGACGGCCGTCATTCTGGCCACCGGCGGGCACGGCCTGGTCAAGGCCGCCTACAGCTCCGGCAAGCCGGCGTTCGGCGTCGGCCCGGGCAACGTGCCGGCCTTCATCGAGCGGACCGCCCAGGCGGCCGCGGCAGTCGAGCTCGTGCTGGCCGGGAAGTGCTTCGACAACGGCACGGTCTGCGCCTCGGAGCAGGCGGTCATCGTGGACCGGCCCCTGCTGGAGGCCGTGCGGACCGAGTTCGCTGCGCGGGGCGCCCACTTCTGTTCCCCCGCGGAAAAGCGGCTGCTGGAGGCGGCGGTGGTGCAGGGCGGCAGGATCAATCCGCGGATCGTCGGCCGCGACGCGGCGGTGATCGCGGAGCTGGCGGGATTCAAGGTGCCCGCCGAGACGCCCTGCCTCGTCGCGGAGCTGGCCGCTGTGGGACCGCAGGAGCCGTTGTCCATGGAGAAGCTCTCGCCCGTTCTGGCATTCTACGTCGTGGACGGCTGGCGGGAGGGGTGTGAGCGATGCATCGAGTTGCTCACCTTTGGCGGGATGGGCCACAGCATGGTGATCCATTCCCAGGACCAGGACGTCATCATGAAGTTCGCTCTGGAAAAACCCGCCTTCCGAATCCTCGCCAACACCTCGGGCACCCACGGCGCCATCGGTTACGCCACAGGATTGACGCCCTCGTTCACCCTTGGCTGCGGCACGTGGGGCAACAACATCACCACTGACAACGTGACGGCGCGCCACTTGATCAACATCAAGCGGCTGGCCTTCGGCACCCGGCCCATCCGGTTTACCCGGGCCGCACCCGAGCATATCGCCGCGGCGTCACCCGCACCGTCCACGCTGCCGGCCGGTCCTGTGCTTCCGGACCGTGACCGCGTCCGCCGCGTCGTCGCTCAGGTGATCGCCGAAATGGTGGAGGCGGATGCTCCGGCCGGCCGGCTGGCGGCGCCACCCGCCGGCGAGAGGCCGCCGGCGCCGGTTGACCTGCCGAAACCGGCGGATTTCGTCGGCGAGCAGGAGGTCCTGGCGGCGATGAAGCAGAACCAGAAACTCATCGTCTCGGACCGAACCCGGATGACGCCGCTGGCACGGGACCTCGGCGAGCAGTACCGCGTGTTCCAGTGGATCGAGGACACCGGTGCGGACCGATCCGCTGCCAGGTCTTGCTGAGGCGCCTGAACCCGCGTCTTCGGTCAAAGATCATATACTGTCCGTCCACCAACCGGGGGACGGCAGGATCTTCAATCCGGACCGCCAAACGAGGAGACACTGCGTGCAGACGGACAGCACGTTCACGGAGCGCGACCTGCGCCGCCGGGTGGGTGATGTCATCGGGCGCTACAGCATGCTGGGCGACGGCGACCGGGTGCTCGTGGCCATCAGCGGAGGCAAGGATTCGCTGGTGATGCTCGACGTGCTTCTCCGTCTCCAGCACCGGGCGCCGGTCCGCTACGAGCTGGTCCCGTTCACGCTGGATCCGGGCTTCCCGGGTTTCGACACCGACGCGGTCAGACAGCAGGTGGCCCGCCTGGGCGTGGAGTTGATCGTGGAGCCGGCCCCCATCGCTGGAATCCTCGAGTCGAAGCGGGCGAACGCCCCGACGTTCTGCCCCCTGTGCTCCCGCCTGCGGCGCGGGCATCTCTACGCGGCGGCGCTCCGGCACCGCTGCAACAAGATCGCCCTTGGCCACCACGCCGACGATCTCATCGAGAACCTGCTGCTGAACCTGTTTTTTACAGGACAACTGGCGGGCATGCCGCCCGTGCTGCGCTCGGACGACGGCCGGAACGTGGTGATCCGGCCTCTGTGCCGTGTCTACGAGCGTGAAGTGGCCCGACACTTCGCCACACTCGGTCTGGAGGCGGTGCCGTCAGCCTGCCCGGAGAAGAATATCCAGCAGCTCCGCCGACAATGGGTGAAGGAACTGCTGGCCGATCTCGAGCGGCATGTCCCGCGGATCCGGAACAGCACCCTGGCCGCCATGACCAACGTCAGGGAGCGCTTCCTCATGGATCCCCGGTTTCTGGACCGGGTGTAATTTCTCTTTCTTTTTCCGAAAATTTCATTACAATACGCCTTCTGCGATCGGGTCTGTTCTTTGCGGTCATCGAGTATTCAACCCTCACGGAGAGGTGTCCGAGTGGTTGAAGGAGCACGCTTGGAAAGCGTGTGTAGGGGTAACTCTACCGCGGGTTCGAATCCCGCCCTCTCCGCCATGTCATCTTGAGCCGCCCGTGCCTGTGCCGGAGCGGCCATTTTTTTTGGCCCCCCGCAGCGCGGCCGGCCAACAGGAGTCACGCTCATGAAACAGCTCGTGGAATGCGTCCCCAACTTCAGCGAGGGCCGGGACCGGGCGCTCATCGACAAGATCGTTGCGGCCATAGCGGCAGTCAAGGGCGTCAAGGTGCTGGACGTGGATCCCTGCGCCGACACCAACCGCACCGTGGTCACCCTGATCGGCGAGCCGGCGCCTGTGGCCGAGGCGGCCTTCCAGGGCATCCGCCAGGCGGCCGAGTTGATCGACATGGCGAAACACAGCGGCGCCCATCCGCGGATCGGCGCCACCGATGTGTGCCCGTTTGTGCCGGTGAGCGGCGTCACCATGGCCGACTGCGCCGAGCTGGCCCGGCAGGTGGGCCGGCGCGTCGGCGAGGAACTGGGCATACCGGTTTACCTGTACGAAGCCGCGGCGGCGACTCCCCTGCGGGTCAACCTGGCGGACGTCCGGGCCGGGGAGTACGAGGGATTGGCCGACAAGCTCCGGGACCCCGCCTGGACGCCCGATTTCGGCCCGGCGACATTCAACGCCCGCGCCGGCGCCACCGTGATCGGCGCCCGGGAGTTCCTGATCGCCTACAACATCAATTTCAACACCCGTGACGCCGCCCTGGTCAACGACATTGCGCTGGAGATCCGCGAGAAGGGCCGGGTGAAGAAAGACGCCAAGGGCGCTGTCGTCAAGGACGCGCAGGGCGAAAAAGTCTGGGTTCCCGGCAGGTTCAAGGCCGTCAAGGCGATCGGCTGGTACATTGAGCAGTACGGCTGCGCCCAGCTGTCCATCAATTTCAACAACTACAAGATTTCGCCCGTACACGAGGTGTTCGTGGAGGTGTGCCGCCAGGCCGAAGCGCGCGGCCTGCGGGTGACCGGCAGCGAGCTGGTGGGGCTGATCCCGAAACAGGCGCTGCTGGACGCGGGCGCGTTCTTCCTGACCCGCCAGGGCAAGCCGGCCGGCGTGCCGGATGAGGAGCTGATCCACATCGCCGTGAAATCGCTGGGTCTGGCCGAGTTGACTCCTTTCGACCCGCTGAAGAAGATCATCGAAGCCAGCGTCGAGGCGGAGAATCCGCCGCGGCTCCAGCGCATGAACCTGCGCGAGTTCGCCAATGAGCTGTCATCCGACTCGCCGGCGCCGGGCGGCGGCTCGGTGGCTGCGCTGGCGGGCTCGCTGGCCGCGGCTCTGGCGGCCATGGTGTCGAACCTGACCGCGGGCAAGAAGGGGTATGAGGAGCAGCGGGACCGCATGCTGCGCGTGGGCGTGGAGGGCCAGCGGCTCAAGGACGAATTCCTATCTGACATCGACCGCGACACCGAGGCGTTCAACGAGGTCATGGCGGCCATCAAGCTGCCCAAGAAGACCGATGCCGAGAAAGCGGCCCGCGGCGCCGCCATGGAGACGGCGAACAAGGGCGCCACGCTGGTGCCGCTCGGCGTGCTGCGGCGCGCCGGGCCTGCGCTGGAGCTGGTACGGGAGATGGCCCGCCACGGCAACCGGAACTCCATCAGCGACGCCGGCGTGGGCGGGCTGATGGGCCTGAGCGCCGCCGAGGGGGCCTACTACAACGTGATGATCAACCTGAAGGGCATCGAAGACGGGGCATTCCGCGACGCCACCAGCCGGGAGGCCCGCGCTCTCCTGAAACAGGCCGAGAAACTGGCCGCCGAGATCCGGGACGTCGTCTGCAAGGAACTGGAAGGATAGGCGCCGCAACCGCCCGCTCGAGCCCGTCATGTGCCCGCATTCACTCAACCGATTGACGGACGCGCTCACCCGTCAGGGGCTGTCGCCGATCCGGCTGACAACGGAGCGTGGGCACGCCGTCGTGGTGCCCGAACTGGGCGGACGCGTCCTGTCGGTTGTCCTCGACGGCGTTGAATGCCTCTGGCAGGACCCGCGAGTGCCGGCCGATTACCGTGCGCCCGGCTGGAACGCCGGCGGCCAGCGCACGTGGGTCGCGCCGGAGCACGCCCCGCACAGCCTGTTCTACCGCTCGGCGGAATGGGCGTGTCCGCCGGAATTGGATCCGGGCGTTTTCTCTGTGGCCGGCCGTAGCGGCTCCGACTCGGTCCGGTTGGAATCGCGGTTCCGGATGTCGCCGGAAGGACGCGCGACCATGTTCGCGCTGGTCCGGCGAATCCGCGTGGCGGCTGCCGGCGACGGCTTCCGCCTGCGGGTCGCCCAGCGGGTCACCGCGTCCGCGGCCGGAACACCCGCCCGGCCATACGGCGCATGGGCGATCCTGCAGGTGCCGGTGCCCGGCCTGGCGGTGGTGACGCTCCGCCGGCGCACGGGAGCCGCGCCGGTGTTCCGGGACGACTTTTTCGAGCCGCTGCCCGACGCCTGGCACGCCCGCGGCAACGGCTGGGCGGTATTCCGGCTGACGGGCGACCGGCAATTCAAGGTCGGGCTGCGCGCTGACGTTCTGCCGGCCCGCAGCCGGGTCGACTACTTCCACCCGCTGGGCGTGGCCGGCCGCTGGCTGCGTATCAGCCAGCGCACGACGGTCGCTCGGGGTGCATGCTACGCTGACGTGCCGGGGGGGCATCCGTCGCCGTCCGGCGATGCGGTCCAGTTCTACAACCACCGGGCTGCGCCGCCGCTGACCTATGGCGAAGTTGAGGCCCACGGCCCGGCGGGAGGGACGGGCTGTCCGTCCAATCTGTCGGTGAGTTACGATTTCAACCTGCTGTCGACCCGGCAGCTGCGGACACTGCACGGGCGGGCGTACTGGTGGCCTTGGCTGGAGCGCGATCCGGGCCCCGCAGAGTGAAAATCGACCGGCCGTCCGGTCCGATCCGCAAATACTTCTTGATCATTCGCGGCTTTTTGCATAGAATAGCCCCTTCGAGTGGGCCCGGGCCCACTTTTTTTGTGAACACGAGAGTCCGTCATGAACCAAGAACTGCTGAACCGACTGGCCCGCACCGCGGCCGACATCTGCCAGGTGCAGTTGTATCACCTGGATTGCGCCGCCCGCGGCCGCAAGGCGATCGTCCGGGTGTTCATCGACAAGCCGGGCGGCGTGACCGTCGCTGACTGCGAGCGGGTCAGCCGAGAACTCAGCGCCCTCCTCGATGTCGAGGATCCGATCCCGACCACCTACAATCTTGAGGTGTCATCCCCCGGTCTCGAGCGACGCCTGTATGTGCCCGAGCACTACGGCAGTCACATCGGCCGCGAGGTCGAGGTCAAGACCACCCAGGCCTCGGCCGAGGGGCGGAAAAAATGGCTCGGTGTTCTGGAACAGGCGGACGACCGCGGATTTGTCGTCCGCTCCGAAGAAGGCGACAGCGTGCGGTTCGAGTACCCGGCTGTCGAGAGCTGTCGTCTGCGGTTCAAATTCTAACTCTAGCGTGAGGTGGCTATGGCCAACTTGCTGATTCAGACCATCGAGCAGGTGAGCCGGGAAAAGAACCTGGACCCGGACATCATCGTGCACGCCATCGAGGACGCGATGGTCACAGCGGCCAAGAAGTTTTTCAAGACCAAGGAAGAGATTCAAGCCCGCCTGAACAAGGATACGGGGATCATCGAAATCTTTGCGGTCAAGACCGTGGTGCAGGAAGTGGGTAATCCGGCTCTGGAGATGTCCATCGAAGAGGCCAAGCAGGAAGACGAGAGCCTGGAGGAAGGGGACATCGTGGAAATCCCCAAGCCCACCGACTGCCTGGGCCGGATCGCCGCCCAGATCGCCAAGCAGGTGATCATCCAGCGCGTCCGCGACGCCGAGCGGGAGCACGTCTACGACAACTTCATCGACAAGAAGGGTAATCTGCTCACCGGTTCGGTGAAACGGTACGAGGACAAGCATGTGGTCTTCGAGGTGGGCGACGCCGAGGCTCATCTGCCGCCTCGCGAACAGATCCCCGGCGAGAACTACAGCCGCGGCGAGCGCATGCGGCTCCTGGTGCTGGACGTGAGCAAGTCCCCGAAGGAGCCCCAGATCACGGTGTCGCGCGCCCATCCCGACCTGGTCCGCCGCCTCTTCGAGCTGGAGGTGCCAGAAATTTACGAGGGCACCGTCCAGATCAAGGCGCTGGTCCGGGAGCCCGGGGAGCGCACGAAGATCGCCGTGTCGAGCCGTGAGCCCGACGTCGACCCCGTCGGCGCCTGCGTGGGCATGAAAGGCTCCCGGATCATGACCATCATCAAGGAGCTCCGCGGCGAGAAAATCGACATCATCGAATGGGCGGAAGACTCGGTTGATTTCGCGGTCAACGCGCTGAGCCCGGCCGAGATCGTCCGCGTGCTCATCAAGGAGCCGTCCCGTCGGATCATGGAGGTCATCGTCGACAACGACAACCTCTCGCTGGCAATCGGCAAGAAGGGGCAGAACGTGCGCCTGGCGGCCAAGCTGATCGGCTGGCACATCGACATCAAGAGCGACGAGGAAAAGCGCAAGGAAATCGAGAACGAGATGATGCTCAACACCGCCACGCTGGCCCCGGCCGAACCAGCCGAACCCGCTGCACCGGTGGAATCGGCTGAGACGGTCGTGGCGGCGGCGCCCCCCGCCGACGAGGCGCCGACCGATGCGGGTGATGTCGCGGACGAGGGTGAAACGGACAAGGAATAGGCGACGGCCGCCCGTCGTCACCGGCGCGCGGCCCGACGTAAAACGAGGACACTATGGACAAGGTCACCGTGAATCAGCTGGCGGAGGATTTCAACCTCGACGCCAAAATGATTCTGAGCGAGCTGAAGAAGATCGGCGTGATGGTCTTCTCCGCCAATCAGCCCATCGACGACCGGTTTGTGGGCAAGGTCATGGCCCACCTCAAGCTGACGACCAACATCAGCCACGAGGTGGAGAAAAAGGCGGAGCGCCAGAAGCAGATCTCCAAAAAGCGCGTCACCAAGCCCAAACCGAAGAAGCCGGAGTGGACGCCGCTTGAGGGCGCCATCTCCAAGAGCATGACCATCCGCAAAGCGGGCAAGGTGGAGGATGAAGCCGCCCTGCTGGAACCTGTCGAGGAAGGAGTCGAAGCCGAGCAGGTCGAGGCGGTGGAGCCTGAGGCGACCGTCACGCTGAAGCGCGCGGCCGCTGAACCGGCGGGCGCGGATGTCCCGATCGAAGCGACGGCCGCGGTGATCGAGGAGCCGCCGGCGGGGAAGAAGAAGATCCGCAAGGTGGGCCGCCGGGCCGCCGAGGAGCCGCCGGCACCGGTGGTGGAAGCGGAGAAATCCGTCGAAGCGGAGCCGCCGGTGGAAGCCGCGCCGCCGGAAGCGGCCGCGGCCGAAACAGCCAAGCCACCTGCGGAGGCGACGGCGGACAAGTCCGGCGCGATTGTGCGCGAGATCCGCAAGGAAAAGAAGAAGGAAAGAGGCAAGGTGCTCAAGCGCTCGTCGTCCGGGGCGCCGGTCTCGGAGGGAATTCCGGACCGGACCGGCTTGTTCGCGCCGGCACCCCACCGCCGGAAGTTCAAGAAGAAGAAGCACACGCTGGAGGAGGAGATCGAAGCGCGGGCCGCGGCCATGCCGAAGCGCCAGTTGCAGAAGATCACCGTGCCCGAGGGCTTGACCGTGAAGGAGATCGCCGAGCGACTGGACGTGCCCGCCCGGGATATCCTGAAGACCCTTTTCATGAAAGGGATCATGGTCAACATCAATCAGATCCTGGATACGGAAGTGGTCCAGCAGGTGGGTCAGGAGATGGGCTTCGAGATCCAGCCGGTCAGCTTCGAAGAGGAGCTGTTCGAAGCCGAATTCCTCGAGAGCGACAAGGAGCAGTACTCCACGCGCGCACCCATCGTGACCGTGATGGGCCACGTTGACCACGGCAAGACCTCGCTGCTCGACGCCATCCGCCAGACCCGCGTGGCCGCTGGCGAAGCCGGCGGCATCACCCAGCATATCGGTGCTTACAAGGCCGAGATCAACAACCGCTCGATCACGTTCATCGACACCCCCGGTCACGAGGCCTTCACCATGATGCGCGCCCGCGGCGCTCAGGTAACCGACATCGTCATCCTGGTGGTGGCCGCCGACGACGGTGTCATGCCGCAGACCGTTGAGGCGATCCAGCACGCCCGGGCCGCCGGCGTGCCCATCATCGTGGCCATCAACAAGATCGACAAGCCCGAGGCCAATATCGACCGGGTCAAGCGGGACCTGTCCGAGATGGGACTGGTGCCGGAGGAGTGGGGCGGCAGCAACGTCTTCGTTGAAGTGTCGGCCAAGAAACTCATCAACATCGACCAGATGCTGGAGATGATCCTGCTGGTGGCCGACATGCAGGAAATCAAGGCCAATCCCAACACCAAGGCGATGGGAACCGTCATCGAATCCCGTCTGGACCGGGCCCGCGGCTCCGTCGCCACCCTGCTGGTTCAGAACGGCACCCTGTTCGAACGCGACATCATTGTCGCCGGTTCGATCTCCGGCAAGATCCGCGCCATGTACGACGAGAACAATCGCCGGCTGGACATGGCGGGACCGGCGACGCCCGTCATGGTGCTCGGTCTCGACGACCTGCCTATCGCCGGCGAGAAGTTCTTCGCCACCGATGACGTCGTCAAGGCCCGCCAGCTCAGCCTGTACCGCCAGCAGAAACTGCGCGAGGAACTGCTCAAGAAGATGGGCACCCGCGTGTCGCTGGAGACCCTGTTCCAGCGTCTCCAGGAGGGCCAGATCAAGGAGCTGCCCATCATCCTAAAGGTGGACATGCAGGGATCCCGTGACGCCATCGAGTCACTGCTCAACAAGCTCAGCACCGATAAGGTCAAGATCAGCATCCTCCGCAGCGCCGTCGGCGCCATCACCGAGCACGACGTCCTGCTCGCCGCGGCATCCAATGCCATCGTGGTGGGCTTCAACGTCAAGCCCGTCAAGAGCGCCGAGGAATTGGCCGCCCGCGAGGGGGTCGACATCCGCATCTACACGGTCATCTACACGGTGGCCGAGGAGATCCGCCAGGCGATGGAGGGCCTACTCGAGTTTCAGGCCCGCGAGAAGGTGATCGGCAACGTCGAGGTGCGCGAGACGTTCCGCGTGCCGTCGGTGGGCACCATCGCCGGCAGCTACGTGACCGACGGTGTCGTGCGGCGGGACGCCCTGGTCCGTCTCTTCCGGGATGGCGTCCGGGTGTACGAGGGGCGCCTGTCGTCTCTGCGGCGCTTCAAAGAGGATGTCACCGAGGTCAAGACCGGTTACGAATGCGGAATCGGCCTCGACCGGTTCAACGACATCAAGGTGGGTGACGAGCTGCAGATTTACATCATCGAGAAAGTCAAGGATACGCTCGATTCCTGATGACCGAACCGTTCCGATCGCACCTTTGCCTGATCCACATGGAGTTTTTTTTCCCGGAGGTTCATTCGCTCAAGGAGAAGCGGATGATCCTCCGGCGTCTCAAGGACCGGCTGACGGCCAAGTTCAACGTGTCGGTGGCCGAGGTGGGTTACCAGGATCTCTGGCAGCGCGCCGTGGTGGCGGTGGCAATGGTCTCCGGCGAGCTGCCGCCGCTGCAGCAGGCGGTGGCGCGCATTCGCCAGGAAATCGAAGAGAACGGAACCGTGGAGCCCGCCCACTTTGCGGTAGAATATTTGTAGCGTTTCATCTATCATGGCCCCGATGCGCAGACACCGCACCCCTCCAGTCCGCCGGGGCGCTGCGACCCGTTTGATCTCCCTCTCACTGGTTCTGGTCGCCGTTGCCGGCATGGCGTTCGCAGCGCGCAACCGCGCGGCGGCGCGCCAGTCGCTCCAGCAGGCGCAGGAACTGGAGGCCCGGCTGGCGGGACGTGACACCCCGCCGCCAGGCGTCGAGGATTACCTGCAGGCCGTCAGGCTGTACGACGCCGTGCCGCGGTTGGACCCGACCTATGCCGGCTGTGATGACGCCCTTTACGCCGCGGCGCGGCTGTGCCGGGACTGCTTTCGGTTGTCCGGTAGCCGCGCACACGCGGACCGGGCGCTGTCGTTGGCCGACTGGCTGCTGCGGGAATATCCCGCCTCGCCGCTGCGCGACGACGCACTCCGGCTCAAAGGCGAAATATACGCCGACGACCTGCACGATCCGGGCAAGGCCCGCGAGGTTCTGACGGAATACCTGAAGAGATTTCCCCGTTCCAGTTCCGCCCGCGCGGTGAAGGACAAGCTGAAGGCTCTGGATGCCGTCGAGACCGGGACGCCGCCGGCCGCGTCGACCGCCGCGGCCGCGCCCGCCGA
>JAAYUB010000004.1 GCA_012517875.1 Acidobacteriota bacterium
GCGGCGGCGATCCAGACGAAGGACAGGAGGCGGGACAATGAAGTGGTCATGGCGGCTTGGCACCGTTGCCGGCATCGGTGTGTACATCCACGCGACGTTTCTGCTCATTCTGGGATGGGTGGTGCTCAGCCACTGGCTCCAGGGACACACTGCGGCCGCGACCGCCGGCGGCGTGCTGTTCACCCTGGCCCTGTTCGGCTGCGTGCTCCTGCACGAGTTTGGACACGCCCTAATGGCAAAGAAGTACGGCATCCGCACCCGCGACATCACGCTGCTGCCCATCGGCGGCGTGGCCCGACTGGAGCGCATGCCCGACGATCCGCGCCAGGAGCTGTGGGTGGCACTGGCCGGGCCGGCGGTCAATGTGGCCATCGCGGTGTTGCTGTTCGCCTGGCTGAACCTGAGCCAAACGCTGGAACCGCTGGAGTCGCTGGGCGTGGCCAGCGGCTCGTTCTGGGAGCGGCTGATGGTGCTCAATGTGTTTGTCGTGTTCTTCAACCTGATCCCCGCCTTCCCGATGGACGGCGGCCGGGTGCTGCGTGCGCTGTTGGCCATGCGGCTGGAGTACACGCGGGCCACCCAGATCGCGGCCACGGTGGGTCAGGGATTGGCGCTGGTGTTCGGGTTCGTGGGCCTGTTCACCAACCCGCTGCTGATGTTCATCGCCCTGTTCGTCTGGATCGGGGCGGGGCAGGAGGCCGGCATGGTCCAGATGAAATCGGCTCTGGGCGGCATCCCGGTGAGCCGGGCCATGATCACCGACTTCCAGACCCTGGCGGAGAACGACACGCTGGAGACGGCGGTGAGCCGCATCCTGGCCGGCTCCCAGCAGGATTTTCCCGTGCTGGATGACGGTCGCGTGGTGGGGGTGCTCACCCGGGACGCCCTGCTGAAGGCGCTGGTCCGCGACGGGGTGTCCGCCCGCGTGGGCGCGGTGATGCGCCGCGACATCCGCCAGGTGGACGCCAACGACATGCTGGAATTGGCGTTTGCCAACCTGCAAACCTGCGACTGCCACACCCTGCCCGTGCATCGCAACGGGCGGCTGGTGGGCCTGCTCACCGCCGACAACGTGGGCGAATTCCTGATGATCCAGGCCGCGGTCGCCGGCGCCCGCTCGGTGCGGAACGCGACGTAGACCGCGTCCGCCGGGCGCAACCGGGGGCGGGCGGACACCGGAGACACTGTGGCAATGTGATCGCCGCTACAATCCCCTTGCCTTGAACCCCGCGGACGTTCCATAATCCCGCTTCCGCTCCGTCGCGCGCCACGCGACGATTCGACCCGCTGGTCAACTCCGCCCGGAGGAGGTCGGCAAACGTGATGCAGACACTGGAAGCCTGGCTCGGCGCGGCCAGCGAGGTCGTCTGGGGCTGGCCCATGCTGGCCCTCCTGTTCGGCACCCACATCTTTCTGACCTTCCGGCTGCGTTTCATCCAGGGCTACCTGGGCAAGGCCATCCGATTGTCCCTGAAACGGAACCGCGAGGGCTCCGGCGACATCAGCCAGTTCGGCGCCCTGACCACGGCGCTGGCTGCAACCATCGGCACGGGGAACATCGTGGGCGTGGCCACTGCCGTGGCCGCCGGCGGCCCCGGTGCCGTGCTTTGGATGTGGCTCACCGGCGTGTTCGGCGTGGCCACCAAGTACGCCGAGGCGCTGCTCGCCGTGAAGTACCGCGTCGTCAACCGTGACGGGATGATGGCCGGCGGACCCATGTACGTGCTGGAGCGCGGCCTCGGGCGGCGGTGGCTCGGCATGGTGTTCGCCCTGCTGACCGCCGTCACCGCCTTCGGCATCGGCAACATGGTTCAGGCCAACTCCATTTCCCAGATGGTCGCCGCCACTTTCGGGATCTCCCCCTGGTGGACCGGCGGCGTGCTGACCGCCATGACCGCGGTGGTGATCCTGGGGGGGATCAAGTCCATCGCCCGGATCTGCGAGGCGCTGGTGCCGTTCATGGCCATTTTCTATGTCGTCGGCTGCCTGATCCTGCTGGCGATGGAATGGCACCGGCTGCCCCATACCCTGGGTCTGATCATCCAGGGGGCTTTCACCGGCCAGGCGGCGATGGGCGGTTTTCTGGGTGCCGGCATGCGCGAGGCCGTGCGTTACGGCATCGCCCGGGGGTTGTTCTCCAATGAATCGGGCCTGGGGAGCGCGCCCATCGTCGCCGCCGCGGCCCAGACGAAAAACCCGGTGCGTCAGGCGCTGGTCTCCTCCACCGGCACGTTCTGGGACACGGTGGTGGTGTGTGCCATCACCGGGCTCGTGCTGGTCAACTCCATGGAGTGGACGAAAGGCCTGGCGGGGGCCAAGCTCACCCACGCCGCGTTCGCCGACCTGCCCGTGGTGGGGCCGGTCATACTCACCATCGGCCTGCTCACCTTCGTCTTCTCAACAATCCTGGGCTGGTCGTATTACGGCGAGAAGGCGGTGGAATACCTGGCGGGCGCCCGGGGGGTGCCGCCCTATCGCTGGCTGTGGGTGGTCATGGTCCTGGTGGGCTCGGTGGTCACCCTGCCCATCGTCTGGTCGTTCGCCGACATCGCCAACGCCCTCATGGCCATTCCCAACCTGGTGGCCCTGCTCTTGTTGAGCGGGGTGGCCGTGGCCGAGACCCGGACTTACCTGTGGAACGGCAACCTGGAGGCGGAGGCGCCGCCGGTGGAACTTTCCGAAAGCAATTCCGAGGAGGTGCCCGTATGATCAGCGTGCGCGGCGACTTGGAAAACCTGAGGGCGCGGCTGGGGCCGTCGCCGCTCGACGGCATCGTAGAAGGCATCCATCATCTGCAGTACGTTGTGGGCGAGGGGCAGGCTGCGCCGCTGGTCGCCGAATACGCCACGCTGACCAACTTCCGGCCGGCGGGGAGTGTCCGTCACCGGGCCACAGGCCGCCGCTACCACGTGCTGCGGCTGGCCGGGGCGGCTGTCGGCCTCGTGATCGAGGAGCAGTCCGGGCCCTTGGTCGGCTTTCCCCGCCTAGCCGGCCTGGCGTTTCGTTGCACGGACCTGGCTGCAGTGGAGCGCGTGCTCACTGAACTGGGCGTGGCCCGCCGGCGGACAGGCATGGGGATTGTCACCGACCCAATCCCGGGCCTGGATGACCGGTTCGCCTACACCGACGGCGCGGACTACGACTGGTTCAGCGGCGCCGACTTCGAGCCGCTGGAGCCGCCCGCGGTAACCGAGCCGGCGCCGGCGCACACCGTGGGCGAGGTGGACCATATCGCCTACCGCATCCGGGCGGACGGCGTCCGGGCCGCCGCCGAGTGGATCATGCGCCTGACCCCATACCGCTACAGCGAGTGCTACACCGTCCACGGAGAGAAGGCGGAAACCACCGTGTACCGTCTCGGCGACCGCAAACCGGCCATCGTCATCTCCTACGGTTGGGACCCGGAATCCGTGGTGGCTAAGTACGCGGCCAAGTACGGGTCACGGGTGCACCACACCGCCTATTACACCCCCGGCATCCTGTCCACCGTCGCGGGGCAGCGGGAGCGGGGACTCAACTTCACCACCCCTGAGATCATCGGCAGCCCCGCGCGCGGCCTCTATCAGATCTTCACCGCCCCTTCACCGTATCATCTCGAAATCACCGAGTACATCGAGCGGTTTGGGGGCTTCCAGGGGTTTTTCGACGCCGCCAACGTCGGCGACCTCATGACCTCCACGCGGCCGTTCAGCTGACCCGGTGTCACTCGGATCGCCAGGGAAGATGGGCGGGGCGCGACTCCGGCCGCGTCACCGCGGGGGCGTCGTATAGGCGGAGAGACCCTCCTGCCGGAGGTCCTCGAACAGGGCCTCGAATGCGTCGATCAGGTCGCTCCGGATCATCACCTCGAGCACGTCGCCGTCGATTTCTTCACGCGCCGCCGACTCGCGCATGATGACGATGATCTCCTCTTTGGACATGGGCCGGCGGTAAGGACGATCCTTGGCGCTGAGCGCCTCGTAGAAATCGGCGATGGCCAGGATGCGGGACTGGATGGGGATCCGGTCCCGCCCGGCGCCGTCCGGGTAGCCGCGGCCGTTGAGCCGCTCGTGGTGCTGGCCGGCGAACACCGGCACGTCGGCCAGGTGGCCTTTGAAGGGGATGTGGCTCAGCAGGCGATTGGTCCACTCGACGTGGGTCTGCATGATGCGGCGCTGGTCCTCGGTGAGGGTGCCACGGCGGATGGTCAGGTTCTCGGTTTCGTCGGGGGTCAGGTAGGGGTGCTCGACGCCGTCGTCGAGGTAGGTCCGCCGGCTGATCTCCTGGACGCGGGCCAGGAGCGCCGGGTCGGCGTTTTCCGCCGGGACGTTGGCGCGCCGGACGGCGTCGAGCGCTTCGTCGAGTTCGGCGAGTCGGGTCGCCGGCCCGGCGTCCTCGGCCGGCTTCGGCGGTGTCCCGGCTTGGGGCCGGAGCAGTTCCCGGATTAACCGGAAGCGCAGCTCCACCAGCTCCAGCCGGTCCATGAGCGTCTCCAGCTTCGTCGCCTTGTCCATGATCCAGACCGGCGTGGTGATCTTGCCGATGTCGTGCAGCCAGCCGGCGATTCGGATCGCCTCCATTTCGGGCTCGGAGAACCGGACCGCGGCCAGGGGCCCCTCAGCGGTGTCGTGGACCGCCTGGGCCAGCATGGAGTTGAGGATGGCCACCCGTTGAATGTGGTTGCCGGTGTAATGGGATTTGGCGTCCACGGCGGCGGCCATGACCCGGATGACCGCCTCGAACAGATCCTTCGTCTCCTGGATCAGGGTGACGTTGTCGATGGCCACCGCCGCCTGAGAGGCCAGCGCCTCGACGATGGCGGTGTCCTCGGAGCGGAACGGCACGACGGCGCCGGTGCCGGGCTCAGTGGCGTTGAGGAGCTGCAGTACGCCGGTGACGACGCCGGCGTGATTCTTCATGGGGACCACCAGCATCGATCGGGAGCGGTAGCCCGTCACCCGGTCGTATTGCCGGGGACCGGAGAAGTCGAACTCGCGGGACTCGTACACGTCGGCGATGGCGACGGTCCGGCCCAGGATGGCGGCGTAGGCGCAGACGTTCGCCTTGTCGAGCTTCACCGGCTCCAGCCGGGCTTTGTTGCCGGTGGTGCCGCCGGTGGCGATGCCGAGCGTCGCGTTCTGGATCACCTCGAAGTGGAGCCGGCCGTCCTGCAGCCGATACAGCGTGCCGGCGTCGGCACCGGTGATCTCCCGGGTCGACGTCAGAATCCGCTCCAACAGGACGTCGAGCTTGCGCTCCGCCGACAAGGCGATGGAGATCTCGATCAGCCGGTTCATCCGGGCCTGGAAATCGCCGCCGCCCGAACCGGTGGGCACGTGGCCGTCGGTGGTGGGAGGCTGGCTCATCGGCGTGAACTCCTGATGGTCAACCGGGCGCAGCGGACGTTCGGATCGTCGAATGTATATTACAATGAGGACCGGATGATTGCAAACGGATCACGCCGCGGCAGCAGGAGGCGGTCATGAACGAACGGTACGAGACGCCGGCGTACGGCGGGCCGGGCTGGTCCCCGCGCGAGGATTCCCACCGGGAGGAGATCGGCCGGATCTGGTCGGCGTGCGGGGTGGCCGCCGAGTGGCATCCCCTGCGCACCGTGCTGCTGCACCGGCCGGGCGCCGAGATCGAGGGGCTGGCGGACCCGCTGGCCGTCCAGATGCTGGCGCAACCGGACCCGGCACGGGCGCGGGCGCAGCACGACCGGTTGGCCGAGACTTTCCGCGCCGCAGGAGTGACGGTCCGGCTGGTGGAGCCGGCCGGTGCGGTGCCACCCAACCTGATGTTCGTCGCTGATCTGCTGTTCATGACCCCGGAGGGAGCGATCCTCGGGCGGCCGGCTTCGTCGGTTCGGGCAGGTGAAGAGCGCCTCGTGGCCTGGCGGCTGGCGGAGCTGGGGGTGCCGGTCCTGCGCGCCATCCGCGGCGGGGGGACGTTTGAGGGGGCGGATGCCATGTGGCTGGATCCCGACACCGTCCTGCTTGCCACCGGACGGCGGACCAACGCCGCCGGAGCCGCCCAGGTGGCCGCGATGCTGGCGGAGCTGGGGGTCGCGGTGATCCGGACGCCGTTGCCGTTCCGGTCCATGCATCTCATGGGACTCTTGCGGATCGTGGACGGTGACCTCGCCGTCGGCTGGCCGGGCGCGGTGCCGCCGGCGGCCGCCGCGGCGCTGCGGGCGCGGAATATCGACTTGCTGGAACCCCCGCCGGGCCCGGAACTGGACGACGGCCGGGCGCTGAACTTCGTGACCCTGGGACCGCGGCGGATCCTGATGCCGGACGGCAATCCGGCCACCCGGGTGTTTCTGGAACGGGCGGGGATCGAGTGCCTGACCACGGAGGTGAACGAGCTGGCCAAAGCGGCCGGCGCCATCGGCTGCCTGACGGGCATTCTGGAACGGCAGCAGCCGGAGCTCCCCCGGGGCGGCCCGGAGTCATGGCCTGCGGCCGGAAACCGTGCCGGCCGGTGAAGAGTCGAATGCCCCCGCTCAGTCGGTGACGAAGAGAATCAGCCGGAGCAGGTCGGTCGCGCCGGCCCGCCCGTCGCCGTCGTAGTCGGGGTCAGCGTCCTCGGGGAGCAGCAGATTGCCGGCCACGCAATGGGCGAGCAACGTGATGTCCTCGGCGTCGAAGGCGCCGTTGAGGTTCAGATCGCCCGGCTTGGGCGGGGTGAGATACTCAGCCATCCGGCGCATCAGCTCCAGCCGGGAGTTGTCGCCGCTCCCTTCAGCCAGACCGCCGAATTCGAACGAGGCGGCGATCGCCTTGAAGGGGTACCAGGTGCCCCAGTAGTTGTGGCCGTTGGTGGCGACGCCGCAGCCGAAGGCGGAGGGCGCGTTCTGCAGGATCTGCCAGCCGTCCGCCGCCGGGGCGATTTGGTCGATGTTCTCGTTGTCGCCGGTATACGGCAGGTCGAACCCGGCGTATGACGTCCCGGCGGCGCCCGTCACTGCGGTCAGCGGCGCGGCGCCGCTGCTAACGCAGGTGGCGTTGAACCAGGGCTGGAGAATCTGATTGACCGGCGATACGGACCAGACGTCACCGCCTTCGAGGTACATGTTCTGACCCCGGGCCAAGGCGCGGCGGAGATACACACCATCCAGGGTGGACAAGATGTAATCGTGGGGTGACACGCCCAGACAGACGAACAGCATGGGAATCCCGTCCAGCTCGGACAGGTCGTAATCGGTGAAGCGGACGGCATCGACGCCGTTGGCGAGCAGGGCAGCCAGCACCGCCGGTCCGCTGTTGGCGTTGCCGTCCATATCGATGACGAGGGCCTGGGGCCGGCGCAGACGGTGCCAGAACCGGCCGTTGGCCGCGAATCCGCCGCCGGCGAAGTTCAGCGCGAACTCCAGCCGGTGGGCTTTGGGTGCATCCGGGCTGGCGGTGACGGTGAACTCGGCGTCTGCTTCGGCGCCCTTGGCCAGATCCGGGAGCGTGTCAGCCGGCTGGGTCACCGTCACGAGCGGATCGTCGGATGCCAGGCCGACGGAGATGCCCGCAGCCGCGGTGCCGTGGTTGTGCACGGTGAGGCGGACGGTGGCGGTTTCGCCCGGATCGAGCACACCGTTGCCGGCGGAGTCCACGGTGACCGCGCTCTGAACGAGGGCCGGAGCGGCGATGGGATCCGTCTCCGCCCAGATGCAGTCGCTGCCGATCTGCGCGGCGCCCCAGCGGATGAGCATGTAACCGTCCAGGCCCCAGCTGGTGCCCCAGCTGTTGCGCATGATCCAGTAGCCGTCGCCGTTGTTGTCGTCCCAGCCCACCAGGAGCACGGCGTGGTTGGTGTAGGTGGCGCCAGGGCCGTTGTAGATGCCGCCGGTGTACGCCTGGAACAGGTCGTCCACGGCGACGGAGCAGGCGACCGGCCCGTGGTCATAAATCGCCTGTTTGATCGCCGCCACTTCGTTGGCGACGCCGCCGCGGCGGGCCGGCTTGTAGGACTTGGAGACGGCGTCACCGATGCACGTGCCGTAGGGGAAATCCATCTGCTTGTACGGGTACCAAGCCTCGAAAGTGACACCCTGGGAGGCGAGGTAGAACATCGCGTTGGAGGTGAAGCCGCCGTTGCAGCCGCTGTTGCCGAACGGGCCGCCGCGGTTGCAGTCCACGAGCTGTTGTTCGGACAGGTTGACCACCTCGCCGTCCACCAGGAGGATCTGGCATTCCAGGACGCCGACGGCGGCGAACGCCCAGCAGCTGCCGCAACTACCCTGGTTGCGCACCGGCGGCAAACCGCCGGCTTCGCGCCAGTCAAACCGGGTGGGCAGGGCGCGCTTGGCATCGATGGCGTCGGCGCCCTCCAGGCTCCAGTTGGGGTCGTGGGGGCGCGTACCGCACAGCGCCTCCAGCGGCAGATCCAGCGCGGGGTTGTCCCCGACCGTGAAGGTGTAGCCGTGCGCGGCGATCTCCCGGCGCAGCCGTTCCAGCAGTGCCCGCCGGTCGTCGGGCTGAATCTGACCGAAAACGGACGGTATGGCGGCCGCTGCGATGAGCAGGATGCCGCAAATGGTCGAAAGACGAGTGTGCATGATGGTCCTTCCCCCGCAAGATGTCGAGGAATTATAACGACTCGGCCGCTGTTTGACAACCGGAGAGAGAGCGGCGCAACAGCGTCCGCGGACCATCGCGGCTGCATCCGTGTTGACTCGCGGGGACAGCGCGACTATACTCCAGATGCAGGCCGGCACTTCCAAACACCTGGACGGTCCAAACGGACAGCATGCCGCGCGGTCAGACAGTAAAACCCCACCGCATTCTCTACGGGCTGATTTTGTCCGCCCTGATCCTGCAGCTCCTCGCTCCCGTGCTCCGAATCATGCTGTCCGCCGGAGCAGCGTCCGGATCCGGTTTGGATTTCACCCAGGTGGACCATCCGCGCGGCAACAGCGAAGAACCGCCGCGCGCGCCGGCCCGCAAGCCGCTGCGGCTCCTGCCGGTTCATCCGGCACCCGATGGCTTCGATTGTCGGACGGCGGGGCTCATCCCGACAAGCGTCAGTGTGACCCCACCGGTCTATGACCGCACCGACGGCATCTGGTGCGCCGCCGCCGGCATTGCGGCTGCGGGTGTCCGTCTGCTGCCGCTCCGCCGTGCGCCGCCCGCCACCAACAACTCCTGAACCGTCCCCTCCGGCGCCGTGCCCGGCCAGCCGGCGCGGATGGACGCTTTCCGTAACCGACCCGTTTCATGCACCCGGGACGCCGGTTGCCGTGTGTCGCGCCGTCGGCGCGGCGATGGCACCGGTGGCCGGGCATCCAGTCAAGGAGCCAGTATGAAGCCGGATGTGATCGTTGTGTTGATTCTGGCCGCCTGCTTTTTCGGCGGCATCATATACCTGGCGCTGCGCAGTCAGAAGAACGCACCGCCGCCCGAACCGCCGCCCCAACCGGAGGACGAGAAACCGGAAACCGGCGAGGATGCAGGCAAGGGAAAGAAGAAGCGGAAGGGGGGGCGCTGACCGCCCGCGGGGGCCGGAAAGGCCAGGCAAAGCAACGCGCGCCGGCGGCATCCCGGAGGCCGGATGCCGCCGGCGGCGGCACGGGTCACTGAGTCTTGGGCAGGATGATCTCGACGCGGCGGTTGCGCGCCCGGCCCTCGGCGGTGTCGTTGGGCGCAATGGGCTGATCCGGACCAAAGCCCCGGGCGGTCATCCGCGCCTCGGGCACGCCCATCTCTTTCAGGAAGGTCAGGACCGCCAGGGCACGGGCGGCCGACAGCTTCTGGTTGGTCTCCGCAGAACCCGTGGCGTCGGTGTGTCCCTCGATGTTCAGGGTCAGATCCGACAACAAGGTCAGGATGCCGGCCAGCTTGGCCAGCGAATACTTGGCATCCAGCTTCAGGCTGGCCTTGCCGGTGTCGAAGGTGATGTCCGACAGGCTGACCACATAACCCCGCGCAGTCTCGGTGGTGGCTGACACCTGGGCCAGGGCGCCCGACAGGCGGCTGGCCAGGGCGTCGCGCTCCGCCTTCAGCCGGGCCCGTTCCTGGTCCAGCTTGGCCAGCTCTTTCTTCGACTGGGCGATGGAAGCTTCCGCCTGGCGGCGGGCCTCCTCGGCCTGGCGACGGGCCTCCTCGGATTGTCGGCGGGCGGCCTCCGACTGCTGCAGCGAGGCTTCGGTCTGCTGGCGGGCGGCGTCGGCAGCGGCGGCCTGCTGTTCGAGGGCCGCCTTCTCCGCCTGGCGTTTGGCTTCGAGCGCGGCGGCATCCTTTTCCGCCTCGATTCGGAAATGTTCCTTCAGCGCCTGAGTCGCAAACTCGACGGAGCGCCGCGCGCTGTCCTGCCCGGACTTGTTGCCCGCGCCTTTTTCAGTCAGCAGGGTGGTTGCCTGAGCCAGGGCGTTTTTAGCCGACTTGACGGCGTCGGGCAGCACTTGGTCGGCCCGAAACCGCTCGGCCAGCTCCACGGCCTTGCGCGCCTGGAGCAGGGCGACCGGTGTGTTGCCTGTGTAGGCCATGCCCCGGACGGATTGCCGCTCGCAGGTGAACAGCTTCGACTTGTCGCGGAGCCCGCTGAAGGGGAAAGTGCGGCTCTTGGCGTCCTTCGGTTTCGGCGCGGTCGAAATGAACAGAATGATGTTCGAAGGTTCCAGGACGGACACATACGGCTCGGCGGTCACGAGCAGGGCGAAGTCCTTTTTCGCCGTAGCGTAACGATTTGTGCCGTTGGGGCCGAGCGTTGCCACTTCGCCGAGGTTCTCCGCCTCACCGGTGGGAGTCACCGCCCACACCACGTGGGTGGTGATGTCGCCGCCGAACAGGACGGCCGGTTCCAATTTTTTATACGCCAGTTCGATAGCCGCCTGACCGGCCTGGCTGCGCACCTTGGCCTTGAGCTCGGCGGCCGGGGCGCGGTCCGTGCCCTTGAACAGGATGTTGACCGTCTTTTTTTCGGGATAAACCACCGACGTCAGCTCGATGTCGGCGGCGGCGAGCACCGTGGCCAGCAGCCCCACAAGCAGCAGCCCGATCACGGGTCGGATGAGTCTGTCCATGGAAACCTCCGCGGCAATGTTTTCAAGACGTTCCATCATGCCACAGTTGGCGGGCGAAGGGAATCCTTCAGTGTGGAGCTGTGGGCAGCGGCGTCCGGCGCCGGCGGATGCGGATGGATTCGGGCGCCGGCGCTAGAAATCGGGTCCCAGCCTGATGGTCAGCTCCCAGCGGCCCGATTCACCCGCGCCCACAAACACCTGCAGTGGGCCCAGCAGCGTGGTCAGCGCGTAGCCCACGCTGCCGCCGTGGAAGTAGCGGTACGGCACGCCCAGTTCAATCAGACCGTCGGATGACAAATCCGGGTAGCGGGCGCCGGCCAGACCGTACCGGACCAGCAGGTACGCGTCGCTGCTCAGTCCGATGGCGGGGCTGGGAAAGCGGCGCCGGTACTCGACCAAACCGGTCCAGAGGTCCCGGCCGAAGACCTCATCCACCGCATAACCGGGAAGCGGCGTCGAAGCCATCCGGAGATCGTTCTGCCCGCCGGCGAAATGAATGAGGTAAGCCGGCAGGTCAACACCCCAGCCGGCGTAACCGGAAACATGCAGCACGTTGTTTTCGGTCAGCGGCCAGTAAGCGTCCGCCGTCCCGGTGATGCGGATGTAATCGAGATCGCCGCCGAGCCCGGGGAGTGCTCGGTCCACGTGTCCGTCGACGCGGAAACCGGACCGGGGGAACGCCCACTGGTCCAGCGTGTCCACCCCGGCGCCCACCCGGATGAAGGTGAGCCGGTCGCTGCCGCTCTCGTCGAACCGGCCGTAGGTGGCCATGTTCGCCTTCTCGAAAACCAGCGCGCCGTACACGCCGACCGCGTTGCCCACGTCGACCGTGAGGCCGGTGGTGAACCCGTAATGCTTTTCGTCAAACACCTCCACCGGCTCTTCCTGGTACAGGATCTTGTGGGGCGTGCGGACGAAGAACAGCTCGTTGCGCCAGATCACGGGTACGCCCGCCGGCACCGGCGTGCGCAGACCGAAGCGGAACTCCTTGAGCTGGCCCAGCAGCAGATCCAGCTCCAGGTCGGAACCGGTCTGCAGCACATTGCGATCGCGCAATCGGGCCCGCCCGGTGAACTGGTAATCGGTGTCATAGCGCAGGCCCAGGGTCAGCGACGCTTTGGGCAGCGTGTCCACCAGGTAGGCGAGCTCAGCCTCGCCGTTGTCCAGCTTCAGATCGTAGCCCACGGTGCGATAGCGGTCCATGGCGTAGATCTTTTCCACGGAACGTTCCAGCATGTCGGGGGTGACCGGCTTGCCGAGCCGAGCGCCCGATTTGGTCAATGCTTCGAGAGGATTGTCCGTGTCGTCGCCCACCAGCTCCACGACCTCCAGCGGCCGCGTGTATCCCCGGCGGTCCGGCGCGGCGCGCGGCGGCGCGCCCGGTGCGGCGGCGAAGATCTCGCGGAGCCGGGGCAGGTCCGCCCGGGCGGCCTCGTACCCTTTTTGAATGAGTTCGGGGGCCAGGTGAAAGTCGGCGATGGAAAAATCGAGCACATCCGGAGCGACGACCAGATCCGCCATCGCCATGAGCCGGTGGTCCTTCTCCTGTCGGACGAGGGTGCTGGACTCATCCCAGATTTCGATGAGGTTCTTCAGCTTTTTCCGCTCCGGCGCGGAGGAGCCGGAGACGTTGACGGCAACGACCGCCGGGTAGCCCCACTCGCGGGCGATGTCCACGGGGATGTTGTTGAGGATGCCGCCGTCCACCAGCAGCATGCCTTCCAGTTCGACAGGGGTGAACACCGAGGGGATCGAGATGCTGGCGCGCACGGCCTGGCTGAGGCGACCGCCGCTGAATGTGTGCGTTCGGCCGTGCCGGAGATCGGTGGCTACGCAGCGGAAGGGGCGGGGCAGTCGGTCGAAGTCGTGCACGTGCTGCACTCCCGCCGCAGTGAAGGCCCGATCGAGCTGCTTGATGACGCCCTGGCCGGCGATGATGCCCGACGGCAGATCCAGCGCCCGGCCCTCCAGGTATAGGGTGAGTCCCGGGAACCGGCCGGCCTCCTTCTGGTCGTAGTCCACCAACCGCCGGTTCGGTTCCTCGCGGATCAGGTCCGCATAGTCCATGGTCAGGAAGAAATCGGCGATCTGCTGGCTGGTATAACCGGCGCAGTACAGCGAACCCACCAGGGCGCCGGCGCTGGTGCCGATCACGGCCGCCGGCTCGAGCCCCTCCTCCTCGAGCGCCTTGAGCACGCCGATGTGCGCCAGTCCGCGGGCGCCGCCCCCGCCGAGCACCAGGCAGACGCCGTTCCGGCGCGGGGCGGGGTCGTCGGCCGCCCCGGCGCTTCCGCAACACAGGGCGAAGGCCAGCAATCCCAGGATCAACCGATGTCCGTGCATGAGACCTCCACCGGATGGGCCGCGATGATGGGCTATTTCATCACATCGCCTCGCCGAGCGCCAAGGGGGGAAATCCGCCGGCGGCCGGCGGCGCCATCCGGCGGAGCGGTCGTGGGCGATCGGTGCGCTATATATTAAGGAAGCAGCGGGAGACGACGGCAGCAATCAGCCGCTGAGCCGCTTGACGAAAATGACCTTGTCGTCGCCCGGGGCGTAGTAATCCTTCAGCACCGCCTCGATGCTGTAGCCGGTGCGAAGGTAGAATTCACGGGTGGGCAGGTATTGCGGCCGCGACGCCGTCTCGATGTAAACAGCCCGACCGGACATGGCCGCAATCCGCCGCTCGGACTCGCGCAGTAGGATCTTGCCGATGCCCTGTCCGCGGTAATCATCGTGGACGCCGATCCAGTACAGGTCAAAACTGCCGACGGTGCACGGGATGGATCCGAAGCAGGTGTAGCCGACCACCCGGTCGTCCGCTTCGGCGAAGAGGAAGTGATAGCCGCTCTCGGAACCGTGCTCCAGCCCCGTCTCCACCAGCTCCACCGCGACATCCACCTCAAAGGGATAGAAGAAACCGGCCGACTCCAGGATCTCCCTCACCCGCCGGGGATCGTCAGGCGTGGGCTGTTCACGAAACCGGACAGCTTCTGGGTTCACGGTTGGCCTCCATGGCGTGTCGGTCCAGCGCATCCCGGACAATGCGCCGGATCATCTGAGTGTAATTCAGGCCGACCCGGGCGGCCGCGGCGGCAAAGCCGCTGTACGGGGCAATGCAGGGGTTGGCGTTGACTTCCAATACCCAGGGTTGGCCTTGGGGATCCACCCGGAAATCCACCCGGGCGTAACCGCCCAGCCCGAACGTTCGCCAGCAGTGTTCGGCGATCTCACTGAGCTGCCGGAGCAGGGGTTGCTCCTCAGGCTCGAATTCGAAACTCCGCTCCGTGTGCAGGAATTCAAAACTTTCCTCGTCCCACTTGGCCTGGTAATCGACCACCTTGTACTTGCCATCCGGATAGTCGAGAAACCGGATCTCCGGCACGGGCAGCACCTGGCCGGCCAGCACGGCGACGTTGAATTCCCGACCGTCGATGTAATGCTCGGCGAAATACTCCCGCCCGGTCCGGATGCGCCGTTCGTTGAGGATGTTGCGGATCGCCGAGGTCTTCACGGTGACAATGGCGTCTTCCGTGAACCAGCTCGAGGCATGATCCCAGTTCGATTTGATGATGAACGTGTGCTTGCCCGGCGGCATGGTGCAGTCGTCCTGCGAGACCCACGGGGCGGTCTGGAATCCGGCACCGCGCAGCACCCGCTTGGCGAGAATTTTATTCGTGCTGATGAACAGGGCCTCGGTGGGGCAGCCGGTGTAGGGGATTCCCAGATGATCCAGCAGGGACGCGCCCCAGTGCAGCAGCCGGCTGTCGTCGCTGACGGATTCCACCAGATTGAAAACGCAGCACGGGTCCGCTTCTCGGATCAGATCGATGGTGCGGGGGATGTTCAGGTCGAAGGTGACCACCATCGGTTCATAGTGCAGCTTCTTCAGCGCCTGCTGGACGGCGTTCACCTGGTCGAGCAGATTCTTGTCGTCTTCGGGCGCGTCCGGGAGGACCGGGTTGTGCAGGATGACCACGCGTTTGTTTTTTTTCATGCGCTCAGCCTCTCGCGGGCGGACTCCATGATCTGTGCAATGAGCTGCCCGTACGCAATCCCGGACAACCGGCAGATAATCGGCAGGTCGGAATCAATCGGGTGGAGTCCCGCTAGCGGATTCACCTCCAGAAAGTTTGGTGTGCCGGCCGCGTCCAGACGGATATCCACGCGTCCGGCGTCGCGGCAACCCAGGCCCCGCCAGACGCGCAGCGCCAGGTCCATACACGGTTGCGCCAGCTCGCCGTCGAGCCGGCTGTAGTCGACGAGGTCCCGGTAATTTTTCTTGGTGGCAAACGAGTAGGCGTCGGTCTCCGCATGTCCGCGCACCGACACCTCGAGCACGCCGACGGCGCGCGCGCGGCGCCCGGTGCCCAGTACGCCCACCGTGAACTCGCGTCCCGGCAGATACGTTTCCACCAGCACCGGCTGGCGGAAGGTGCGGAGCAGTTCGGCGCACACATCCGGCAGGTCGCTCGGTTCGGTGACCTTGGAGCGGGCGTTGATGCCCTTGCTGGTGCCTTCGGCCACCGGCTTCACGAACAGGGGGCAAGGCAGCGCGACGGCGGCGGCGTCGAGGCGGTCCGTCACGACAGCGAAGTCCGGCGTCGGCACGCCCAAATCGCGCACGGCGTGCTTGGCCAGACCCTTGTGCAGCGACAAGCCGAGCACCACCGGATCGGAGAACGTGTAGGGGATGGCAAAGGCGTCGAGCAGCGCCGGCACCAGGGATTCCCGTCCGAGGCCGTGAAGTCCTTCGGCGATGTTGAAGACCATGTCCCAGCGGTCGCCGGCAGCCAGGCGGGCGATCAGCCGGCGGGCATTGCCGATTCGGTCGGTGGCGTGGCCGGCAGCGGCCAGCGCCGTCTCGATCGCCACGATGGTGTCGATCTGATCGAACTCGGCGGCGGCCTCTTCGGAAAACCCTTCCGCCAGATAATCGTCCTTCAGGTCGTAAGCGATCCCGATGCGCATGCGGTCATCCTTGTGGTTGGAGCGAGCGGGTGGTACACCCCGCTCCGGTTTGCAACAGCCGACCGGTTGTCGCCGGGTTGCCGTGATCGTACTGTACGCGCGCTCGTGCTGTCCACATGGGAACGTTCGATCCGCGAACGTATGACTACTTTAGATAGAAGACGGAAGAGTGTCAACAATAAAACAGCCACATCGTCGGCGACGATATGCGTTACGGCGCGATGGCCGACGCAATGCGCGCAATGGCCCGCTGCGATCGCACCCGGTGATACCGGTAGGTGCGCAACAGTCGCGGCGCGGTGCCGCTCGCGCCGGCGATCTCGTCCGGCGCGAAGCCCATGCGGTGGGCGGTGGCGAGCAGCCGGTCCCGCAGGATGTGATCAGCCTCAGTCTGCGACAGCGAGTACGTGTCGCGGAAATAGCGCATGAAGCGATAGGCCCGCTCCAGTGTCCGCAGGTCGGCCGCCTGCGCCGGGAGGGCGTCCGCCAGCGTCGCGCACGCCGTCCAGAGAGTCGGCTCCCGACGCCCGATGCGGGCCAGCGCGGCGGTCACCGCCGTCTGGATGTCGCGCAGCGCGCCCGGGTCCTCGCGGACGTTCACCGTGTCGCCGCGCCGGCTGAACTGGTACGTCCGCCGCGCGTCGATCTCCGCGAGCATGTCGCGGATGAAACGGTCCGGTTGCCGGAACAGATAGCGGTCCAGCAACTCGCCGATCGCGGTGTCGAACGAGTGGCTGCCGATCAGCAGGCGGCTGCCCATCAGCAACGACAGCTCGATGAAATCGTGCTCGCGCGGCGTGGCCAGGAACGCTTCGAGCCGGTCCAGCGAGAAGGCGAATGTGCCGAAGAACTCCGTCAGGCGGTGGTGGGGCATGATGCCACGGCGGGTCAGCTCGCGATTCAGGTCGTTGATCAGACCGATGGCGTAGCGACCGAATTCCGGGCTCTGCTCCCGGGTCAGCACAAAGAGATCCAGGTCCTGCTCGAACGCTTCCTCACGGGCGTAGCCGCCCGAGCAGAAGACGGCGAGCGGTTGATCGTCTTCGTCGCGTTCGCGGTAGTGCAGACCGGCCAGACCCTGCGCTTCCACCTGCCACTGGCAGGCCCGGTAGAGCCAGCGGAAATACCGGCGGAAAAATTCGTGGTACACGCCGTAGAGCAGCTTCAGGTCGCCGGGCTGACTGACGGCCAGGAGGCCGCAGCGGCAGAAGCCGAATTCATAGTAGACGCCGAGCCGGCGTCTGAGTTCCTCCGGTCCTTCGGCATCGGCCAGTTCGGCCCACAGGGTGTCGGCGGTGCCCCGCAGGTAATCGCGGTCGTCGGGATGCGTCACGATCTCCGGCTGCTCCCGCGACACGCGAGCGAAGCAGCGGCGGTAATGGTTGGAGGAAAAGGCCAGCAGGTCGCACAGCAGGCTGAACCGCTTGCTGGCCCGTGCGTCGACGGCGGACTGGGTGGCGGGGTGCCCGGCGAGCCGGCGGAGCCGGAGCAGTTGATCCCGGTCGAACCCCAGCAGGAATTCCGTGACGGTCGCCGGCCGGTGGGGCAGGATCTCGATCAGCGCAGCCAGACGGCCGGGCCGGGTGGCGAAATGTTCCAGCAGCCACTCCCGGGTGAAGGCCGCGTACCGGGCGAACGTCGGCCGATCGGCGACGCTCTGGAACAGCACGGCCGTCTGCACGATGGAATCCATGTCGAAGGCGAGCAGGCGCAGCAACCGCTCGAAGGCCGGCGACTGCTGTTCGTCGGGGAGCTGCTCCAGGCTGTTCATGATGGTCTGGATCGCGGCGCCCGAATCGCGGGCCAGGAGCTGGAAGATGTCGTCCCAGTAGATCATGCCCAGGTAAACCTGAAACAGCAGGAGGATATTGAGGAAAACATTTTCCGTCCAGGCCACGGGGTAATCCGCGGGCCGGCCGCCCGCCGTGATCTGGTTGAACACGGTCACGCGCTGGAGGTGCTGATTGACCATCGCCAGCGCCTGAGGCGCCAGAGCGCGCAGCCGGTCCAGTTCCTCGTAGTAATGGGTCAGCAGCCGGAGGGCGGGCCGGACCGGCCCCTGCGGGGCGAAGCCCAGCGCCTCGGCGACACGGTCCAGGTGTCCGACGGCCACGGCGTCGTTGCTGTCGAAGGTATCCTCCACCGAGACCATGAGCTGATACACGTAGAAGAACATCTCGATGAAACTGAACACGTCCTGGAGACCGGCATAGAGTCCGGCGTTATTCGGATCGCGGACCTTGAGCAGCTCCAGTGTCTCGCGCGAACCGTGGGCGCGGATGTCATGGATGGTCTTCAGCATGTTGGTGAGGTTGTGAATGAGCCGGAGCCCGTGGGTCTTGGGGCTGACCCAGGGCGAACTCAGGTCGAAGCGGAGCTGCTCGTGCACCTCGCCGATCATGCCCCGCAGGTAGCCTTCGTGGAGGCGGGGCCGGCCCTGCTCGTGGTAGAACAGGTCGATGATCTCGCGCTCCACGTCGGCGATGAGGCTCTCGTCGCCCACGAGCCGCTCTGTCAGGAGCAGCTCGGAGATCAGCACGAAATTGTGCGCGCCGCGGCGCAGGTAGGTGCGGATGTCCTCGATGGTGGTCAGGAAAGTCCGGCCCACCGTCTTCTCGGCCAGGTAGAAATGCATCTTGGTGGCATAGCGGAAAAACTCCGCACCCACGGCGCTGACCACAGGATTCCAGAGGGCGGCGTCCACGTCGGGGCGGGCGAAGATGGCGATATCCAGGTCGTCCTGGTCCAGGAGCATGCCGACGTTGCAGAAGGCTACGCCGTCAAGCGGCTCGCCGCGGGAGCAGGTCTCCACCAGCGCGCCGAGATAGGCGGTGATCAGGTCGCGCAGTTGGAACCGCAGCCGGGTGAGGATCTGGTGGTAGACCGGCAGCCGGTCGCGGGCTGCAGCGGCATCGCGGCGGAGCGTGTGGATGCTCAGGGCGTGAAGATGCAGGACCTGAAAGGCGAAGTAGGTGCCCAGAAAAGTCCGCCGCTCACCGTCGTTTCGCGCCGCCCGGATCACCGCGGCCATCTCCCGTCGGTAATTGTGGGCCTTGCGCCAGAGGTGCACCCGCCCGGAGCCGCTGGTGGCGTCGAGGCGCTGACGCAGAGCCGGCCCGTGGTCCCGGATGATCCGGGCGTATTTCTGATAGTAATTCGACAACTGGGCCAGTTCGCCGGCGAGTTCTTCGTAGGCCTCGAACATGATACCTCCCGGAGCCGCCGCTCAGTCGTCCGCCGCGTCGGGGAGCGCCGGTCGGACCGTGATCGTGCGGGCGTTGCGGATGCGCACGGTGCCCGTCTTGACCCCGCCGGGCTTGCGCACGTCGCGCACGCGGCACATGGTCACGCCGACGTTCCCGCCGGTGCGCATCCGCGAATACCAGGCGGCGACTGCGGCCGCCTCGCGGATGCTGTCGCGGTCGGCGTCCCCGTCGGCCGGCGCGCGCAGAACCACGTGGGAGCCGGAGAAACCATGGACGTGGAACCAGTAGTCGCCCGGCTGTCCGAGCCGGAAAGTGACCGCCTCGTTGCTGACGTCGTCCTGGCCCGCCAAGATTTCCAAGCCGGCGCTGCTGATGAAGCGCTTGACTCGCATGAGGCGACTGTATCATGAATTGGGGCCGTTTTCACAGGGACCGGATGGAAACGGCGCGGTCACGTTATCTTGAACATTGGCGCCCCGCTCCCGTATATTCAATTTCCACGCCGGCGGCCTGGCCGGCGGCGTGCGCAAGCGGGCCGGACGGGACGGACAGAACGACAGCGGTGCACCCCCCCGACAGTCCGCAAATCCTGACGCCGCGCGATCCCGGACCGTTCCGCGACAAGCGGGCCCGTGCCGGGGGCGCGCGCCATCATCATTTCACGAGGTGATCATGAGCGATCGCAGCAGAATGTCTCGGTGGGTGTGGCTGGCCGCCGTGGCGGTGGTCGTGTGCGGCTGGGGCGCGGCCCCCTGGGTCTCGGCCGACGAGGGGATGTGGACGTACGACAATCCGCCCCTGCGGCTTCTGGCGGAGCAGTATGGGTTCCAGCCCGATGCGGCCTGGCTGGAGCACGTCCGTTTGGCCAGCGTCCGGGTGGGGTCCGGCGGGTCCGGCTCGTTCGTCAGCCCCGACGGTTTGATCCTGACGAACCACCATGTGGGTCTGGGGCAGATCCAGAAACTGTCCACCCGGGAACGGGATCTGGTGCGCGACGGATTCTACGCCAGGACCCGCGCCGAGGAGCTGAAGTGCCCGGACCAGGAGGTCCGCGTGCTCGAGTCCATGGAGAATGTCACCGCCCGCGTGCTGGGCGCGGTTCCGGCCGGTGTGACCGGCGCGGAGGCGATGAAGGCCCGTCGGAGCGAGATCGCCCGGCTGGAGAAGGAGGGCCACGCGGCGACCGGCCTGGATTGCACGGTGATCTCGCTGTACCACGGCGGCGAGTACTGGCTGTACCGTTACCGCAAGTACACCGACGTGCGCCTGGTGTTCTGCCCGGAGCAGCAGGCCGCGTTCTTCGGCGGTGACGCCGACAACTTCACCTATCCCCGCCATGATCTTGACCTGACCATCTTCCGGGTGTACGACGCCGGCCGGCCGCTGCAGGTGAAGCATTACCTGAAGTGGAACGCCGCCGGTGCCGCCGCCGGCGAACTGGTGTTCGTGTCGGGCCATCCGGCGCGGACGAACCGGCTCTACACGCTGGCGCAGTTGGAGCTGCAGCGCGACGTGCTGCTGCCCCGCCGCATCGCCACCCTGAAACGGACGCTGGGCGTGCTCCGGGCCTATGCGGCCCGCGGACCCGAGGAGGCCCGGCAGGCGCTGGGCGGCATCTTCGGCGCGGAGAATTCGCTCAAGTCGTCGATCGGTGAATACGAAGGCATGCTCAACCGGAGTCTGCTGGACCGCAAGGCCGCCGAGGAAACAGAATTCCGCAACCGGATCGACGCCAATCCCGAATGGGCGAAGGCATTCGGCGGCGCCTGGCCGGCGATCGCCGCGACGACGCAGTTGCAGCGGGCGCACATCGCCGCCCTCGAATTCCAGTCGCTGGGCGGGTACCGGTCGCGCCTCTCGTCGACGGCCCTGACCCTCGTGCAGTACGCGGCCGAGATCGGCAAGCCGGACGCCGAGCGCCTCGAGGGCTTCCACGACGCCGACCTCGAGACGTTGCGGTTCCGGCTCCTGTCGCGAGCGCCCATCTACCCGGCGCTCGAGGAGGTGCTGCTGGCCGACTTCCTGCTTCAGGCCCGGGAGGAGCTCGGCGCCGCCGACGCGTTCGTGCAGGCGCTGCTGGACGGCGGCGAGCCGACCGAGGTGGCGCACCGGCTCATCGAGGGGACCGGCTTGGCCGATCCCAAGATCCGGCAGCAGCTGCTCGAGGGCGGTGCGGCGGCGGTGGACGCGAGCGACGACCCGCTCATCGTACTGGCCCGCCGGGTGGCGCCCATCCTCCGCGAGCGGCGGCAGTGGCAGGAAGCAAACATCACCAGCATCGAGGTGGCCGCCAGCGAAAAGATCGGGCAGGCGCGTTTCGCCGTGTACGGCAAGAACGCCTACCCTGACGCCACTGGCACGCTCCGCCTGAGCTACGGGACCGTCGCCGGCTACCCGATGAACGGCACCCAGGCCCCGCCGCTCACCACCTTCCACGGCCTGTACGACCGGGCGCTCGGCTTTGGCCTGAAGCCCCCGTACGATCTGCCGGCGCGGTTCCTGGAGCGTAAGGACAAGGTCCAGATGGAGACGCCGCTCAACTTTGTCTCCACCTGCGATATCATCGGCGGCAACTCCGGCTCGCCGGTGATCAACCGGGCCGGCGAGCTGGTGGGCCTGGTGTTCGACGGCAACATCGAGAGCCTGCCGGGCCGCTTCGTTTTCGACATGACGGCGAACCGGACCGTGTCGGTGCACGCCGCCGGCATGATCCACGCCCTGCGGGTGCTCTACGACGCCGGCCCCCTGGCCGACGAGATCGAAGGGATCGCCGCCGGAGCGCGCTAGCCCGCACGCCGGTGGGTCACCGGTAATACAGTCAGTGGACCGGGACCCGGGGATTCAGCCCCGGGTCCCGGGTGTTTTCTATGCGGATGGGTTCGGCCCCGGCCAGATCGTAGCGGATCAGCCGCGCCGGTTCAGCGCGCGCGGAATCAGCGCCACGCCCACCGCCACCGCCAGCAGCAGCGCCGCGGTGAGCAGCCAATTGACGGTGTAGGTCACCAGCCGGGTCGGATTGTTGAACGGCCGTTCGGCGAAGGCGAACTGTTGCAGGAGTTGCATTCCCACCACCTTCGCCGCGAGCAGGGCGAAGGCCCCGCCGATGAGGATGCCTGGACGTTTTGTGCGGAACCGCCAGAAGGCCGCCGCGGCCGCCGCGCCGTACACGACGATCCAGAGGAAGCTCACGGCTGTCCAGAGCCAGCCCGGCGACAGGTTATCCATGGCGCACCTCCCCGGCCGGCGCGGCGGGAGGTTCGGTGGGACGGAACATGAAGAGTCCGGCGGCGAAGAGGGCGGTCAGCAGAATCTCCGTTGCGGCCAAGCCAAGTTCCACCCATTGGAATCCGGTGGCGCTGAATCGACCGATGAGCGTCGCCGCGCTGAACTCGACGACCCAGCGCGTCAGGCCGGCGGCGAACAGCCCGGCACAAGCCACAGCGAGCATCCAGGCCGCCGCCGCGCCCTGCCGGCGCCGGGTGCAGATGGCGGCCACCACCACGGCGACGGCGAGCAGGATGAGGTCGATGACGCTGAGGAATGCGTTGGACACCTGAAACATGATCTGGACGGCGTCGTGATTCATCGATGGCCTCCTGGGGACAAGTCGGTCGGGCGGGGTTCGGTGGGGACGCCTGCGGATTCCGGTCTGCCGGGGCCGGCTGGAGCGCCGGATCGACGGGCGCAGCCGTCCGCCGGGTGCCTGTTTCCCGGCTTGGGCGTTTGCGCCACCGCGGTCACGTCCATCATGGATCTCTCCCGGTAAGCGGATTGCCCCGATAAATCGGTGGATCGGCGTGTGGCGGAATTATAACACAGTCGGACTGATGCGGCTAGCCGGCCGGAATGACGAAGCCCAGGATGGCAAAATAGTGGCATGCGCTGCCGGCCAGCACGAAACCGTGCCAGACGGCGTGGTGGTAGGGCAGGCGGCGCCACACGTAGAACCCGATGCCCGCGGTGTAGGCGATCCCGCCGAGCAGCAACAGCAGCAGGCCGCCCGGGGCCACCGCGTCGAGCAGCGGCCGCACGGCCACCACCGCCGCCCAGCCCATGGCGACGTAGAGGGCCAGCGACAGGGCGGTCCAGCGGTGCAGCAGGCGGGACTGGGCGGTGATCCCTGTCAGCGCCAGTCCCCAGATCACCCCGAACAGCGACCAGCCCCATGGCCCGCGCAGGCTCACCAGGGTGAAGGGCGTGTAGGTGCCGGCGATGAGCAGGAAGATGGCCGCGTGGTCGATGAAGCGGAGCACTCGCCGGGCGCGCGGGTGGGCGATGCCATGGTACAGGGTGGAGGCGGTGTACAGCAGAATCAGCGTGGCGCCGTAGATGGCGGCGCTGACGATGCGCCACCCGTCGTCGGTGGCGGCGGCCGCGGCGACCAGAACCACCAGCCCCGCCACGGCGGCCAGGGCGCCCGTCCCGTGAATGATGCTGTTGGCGATCTCTTCGCCGCCGCGGTACCGCCGGTCGCTGTCCGCTGCGCGCATGACCGTTCCTCCGGCTGGTATTATACGTCCGTCTCCGGCCGATGGCGGCGGCGATCCGGTTGCGGACCAACCATAATTAGTGGAACAGGCATCATTTTGGCCTTTTATCACCCGGACTGGAGTACAATACAACCAGACTGTGGGAATCACACGCAAGGAAATCTCATTGGACTTCAACAATTTTCCGAAAATCCAGTTGCCGAAGCTGCAGTTGCCCCGCCTGGAGCTGCCCGAATGGCTCGCGCCGAAAAAGGACCTGCCCCCGCTGGTCATCGGTGACCTGCGGGCTGCGGTGCCCATCGTGCAGGGCGGCATGGGCGTCGGCATCTCGCTCGCCGGGCTCGCCGCCGCCGTGGCCGAGGCCGGCGGCGTCGGCGTGATCGCCGCCAACGCCATCGGCATGATCGAGCCCGATTATTACGCCGACGGCCGCGCGGCCGACCAGCGGGCGCTCCGGAGCGAGATCCGCCGGGCCCGCGCGCGCACCCGCGGCGTGATCGGCGTGAACCTGATGGTGGCGGTGAACGACTTTCACGAGCTGCTGCAGGTGGTGGTGGAGGAGCGGGCGGACATCGTCTTCCTCGGCGCCGGTCTGCCGCTGCGGGGCATCCCGGTGGCGGCGCTGCGGGCGGCCAACGTCAAGGTCGTCCCCATCGTCAGCTCCGGCCGGGCGGCCCGGCTGATCTTCACCCACTGGCGGAAAAGCTACGGCGACGTGCCTGACGCGGTGGTGGTGGAGGGCCCGCTGGCCGGCGGCCACCTGGGCTTCAAACCGGAGCAGATCGACGATCCGGCGTTCGCGCTGGAGCGGATCGTCCCCGGCGTGATTGCCGAGGTCCGGCCGTTCGAGGCGGAATTCGGCCGGCCGATCCCGGTCATCGCCGGCGGCGGCGTGTACACCGGCGCCGACATGCACCGGATCCTGCGGCTCGGGGCGCGGGGCGTGCAGCTCGGCACCCGCTTCGTCGCCACCGACGAGTGCGACGCCGACCCGCGCTTCAAGGAGGCGTACGTGCGGTGTCGGAAGGAGGACATCGTCATCATCAAGAGCCCGGTGGGGCTGCCCGGCCGGGCGATCCGCAACCCCTTTCTCGACGAGGTCGCCCGCGGCGCGCGCCGGTCGTTCCGCTGCCCGTGGCGCTGCCTGGAGAGCTGCGACGCCCGGGCGGCCGCCTACTGCATCTCGCTGGCGCTGGACAACGCCCGCCAGGGGCGCCTGGACGACGGCTTCGCCTTCGCCGGCGCCAACGCGCACCGGGTGGACCGGATTGTCCCCGTCCGGGAGCTCGTGGACGGCCTGAAGGCGGAATACGCGGCCGCCGTCGAAGCTGCGGCGCGGTCCATCAGCGACGAGTACGTCCGCCTGGTGGAGCGCTGGAAGAGCCTGAAAGACGAATACGGGACGGCGCTGGCCCGCCTGGGCGAGCTCCGAAACGAGTACGAGCGGGCCTGGAACCAGCGGATCGCCCGCTTGAAGAAAGACTATGAGAACGCGTGGCCCGAAAAAATCGCAGCGCTGCGGGCGGAGTACGAGGGGGCGTGGAACGAGAAGGTGGCCGCGGTGCGGGAGCAGTACGAAGCCGCCGTCGCCGCGCTGGAACAGCTGCGGGCCGGCGGGCTGGACCTGCAGGCGGAGCCGCGTTAGCGGCGCGGGTGCGTCGCCGCCGGCGCGTCGTGGCCGGATAGGGGGCGCGATTTCACAGAGGCGCAACATCCATGGCGGGACAACCGGATCGCGGGCGCCTCGCGCTGGCATGGATCTGCATCGTCCTCGGCGCGGTCGTGCTCGGCTTCATGGCCGTCCAGTACCTGTCGCTGGCGTTCGTGGGCGGCATGCTGATGCCGGAGATCGGCGTGCTGGCCTGGCTGCAGGGATTTTCCGTGGCGCTGGTCTCGGTGCCCGGTATCGTTGCCACGCTGGTGCTGTTCCTGGGACTGGTGCTGCTGGTCCGGGCACACCGTTGACGCGCCTCTCGCCGTCCACGGCTCACCCGATGACCATTTCCCGCACCATTTGGCGCTTCAGCGTTGGCCCCGCGACGCGAGCAGGCTGAAATCGCCGGCCAGTGGATGTAAGCCGTCATGGGTTCGGACATGAATCAACGCTCACCTCTTCGCGTGGCGGTGCTCACCCTGCATTGCGACAGACGCGCCGGCTGCGCGTCGTGACGGCACACCCTGGTTCCTTCGGTGGGCTCAGGGCCACTTCTTGTCGCACGACATGGAAAACGACTCGTCGATGAAACGATCCGTATCGTCACGCGACAGGTTGACGCCCGCCCACTCTCCGTGGCCTGAACGAATCAGCTCGCGGGCGAATTCCATCCGCAGCGAGTGGTCGGTGGCCTGGCGCAACCAACCGTGCTCGAAGGTGAGCTCGTGCACCACCTCATAGCAGTGCGGCCGCTGAAAGCCCATGTGGACGTAAAACTCCTGCAGGAATCCCCGACCGATGATCAGGCCGCCCGAATAATCAATGGGGTATCGAAGATCGGGGTACTCCCACATGTTGGTGTCATTGGTGCAAAGGCGCGGTTCAAGACCGTTCCATGACGGCGGGGATTGATGCGAATAGTAAAGCACCCTCAACCGGACGAGGAACAGAAACCCGTCCCGGACCTCGTAGCCGGCCTCATATCCCCGCCAGCAGGCGGTGCTAATTAGAGAGCATCCCTTCCTCAGACCGAGGGCATTGGGATCAAAGGGCCAGGCGCGCTCGATGGCGGCGATGGCGTAGTATTTGCCGTCGTACCGGATTGAATCGGGGACCTGTGCGGTCATCGGCTATTCCCCCTTTGAAAGATCAAGAATATGACAACCGGTCAGACGGCTGTTGCAGCCGTATCCCCGGTGGCGAATCTGATCCGTGTCGCCTGGTAAATGAGCACTCTCATTTTAGGTCATCGCCGGCGGATTTTCAAGCGCCCGCCCGGCGCACGCCTGATGAAATCCCCGGTTCGGTCGTGGGGTGAGATTGCGCGAGATTGTCACTGCCCAGAGCGCGCCGCCGGAAGCCAAACACTGGAGCATCTTTGAAATTAGGACTGTCGTTCCCTGATTTTCATGGATCACTCAACGGTGCGACGGATCACCGCCATTTTTTCTCGTACGACAGCGAAAACGCGTCTTCGATGAGGCGGGCGACGTTGGTGCTGCAGCAGGCGATGCCCGCCTGCTCCGGATGCCCGCTCCGGACCAGGCGGCGCAACTCCGCCATCCGGGCGGAGTGGTCGGTGGCGAGCTGCAGCGCCCCGCGGTCGAAACGGAGCTCGTGCACCACCTTGTAGCCGAGGGGGTGCTGGAAGCCCATGTGGACGTAGAACTCCTGGATGAACTCCCGGGCGATGACCACACCGCCGGAATACGGCACGGGATGGAGGATGTCCCGGTATTCCCACAAACCCATGGAGTCGGGCTTGTCTCCGGGCGGAATGCCGTCCCAGGCCGCCGGCGGATTCGGCCCGGCGAGCAGGTTGAGCCGAATTAGATACAGGCGCCCGTCGCGGACCGCATAGTGGCCCACGTGCCCGCGCCAGCAGGCGGTGCAGGCGGCGGCCGGCTGTCCTTCGCGCAAGCCGAGGGCGTCGGGGTGGAACGGCCAGTCGCGTTCGATGGCGGCGATGGCGTAGGCATGGCCGTCGTACTGGAGCGTGTCGGGAACCTGGGCGGTCATCGGCTATTCCCCCTCTGAAAGATCAAGAATATGACAGCCGGTCAGACGGCTGATGCAGCCGTGTCCCCGGTGGCGAATCTGATCCGTGTCGCCGGGTGAATGAGCACTCTCATTATGGGTCATCGCCGGCGGATTTTCAAGCGCCCGCCCGGCGCGCGGCAACGGCCGCGGAGCCGTCCCGGCGGTGTGGTCCGCTGCATGTTCCGCCAGGCAAGTGACGAGTCAGCCGCAGATGGTCAGGATCGCTTCGGCGGCCAGCCGGCCGGAACGGAGCGCGCCATTGATGGACGGCGTGTCACACTCGTCGCCGCAGCGCCAAAGGCCGGGGCGGATCCGGATCTGCCGCTGCAGGGCGGCCGGGTCCAGCTCGTCTCGCACCGGCAGGGCGTGGAGGATGCGGTAAGTCCGCAGGAGCCGCCAGCCCGCCACGGCCGGCCCGAACCAGCCGCGGAGCTGGGCCCGGACCGCCGCGTCGAGTTCGGTGTCGCCCGCCGCCGGAACGCCCAGCACCGTGGCCGAGACGAGCGCGGCCCCTGGCGGCGCGTAGCCGGGGGCGACGACGCTCGGCACGCACAGATTGTTCACCGGGCCGTCCCCGTCGCCGTTGAGCACCAGCACGGGCTCGCCCACGGGATCGACGTCGGCGGCGTAGTACAGACAGGTGACCCCCTTGGCGGCGGGCGCGGCGACGGACGCACCCGCCAGGCGCGTCGCGTCGGCGCCGGGCATGGCCAGCACCACTGCCCGCCCGGCCACCCGTTCGCCGGAGGCGAGCACCGCGGCGGTGCCGTCGAGGCGCGCCACCGGCGCGTCGAGCCGCAGGGTGCCTGTGGTAAGCGCCGCGGCGAGCTGGGCCGATATGGCGCCCATGCCGTCCGCCGGCAGCGCCGCATCGCCGGCGGCGAACAAGCCGAATATGAACCGGAACATCCGACGAGACGTCACCAGACCGCTTTCCAGGAACACGCCGCCGAAGAAGGGGCGGAAAAAGCGTTTCACCATGGTCGGCGAAAAACCCAGCGCATCCAGTTCGGCCGCCGTGGAACCGTCCGGCGCGTTGAGGAGAGCGTCGGGCGGCAGCCGCTTGAGGGCGCGGCTCAACCGGGCCACACGCAGCTTGTCGCCGATGGTGCCCACCGGCGCCAACGCCGCGGCCAGCGCCCGCGAGGGGCGACGGAAGGGATCGGCCACACGGTGAAAGTGCCCGCCGGCACGCACCCGCGCACCCGGCTCGAACGGCCGCAGGTCGAGGGCGGCGTAGTCCAACACCCGGCGGGCCTCCGGGTAAGCGGTGAGCAGCACCTGAAAGCCCCGGTCCAGGCGGAAGCCGTCCACGGCATCGGTGCGCACCCGGCCGCCGGGGGCATCCGCCGCTTCGAGCACCGTGACGGCGAGACCCGCGGCCTGCAACACCCGGGCGCAGGCCAGGCCGGCCAGGCCGGCGCCCACGATGACGGCATCAATCGGTTGGGATTCTGAGTGGGCCATTGCGGTGTCGCTCCGATGGTGGTCCCGTTTCTCTCACCGGCGATGGTCGTTGAGATGCCGGGCGGACCGGCCAGGGTTCCACCAGTCTCACCGCGGTTGGGTCAACGGCGAACCATTCGGAAGGTCCTGTCGTCGGCCGGTAACGCGCGGAGGCGCAGCCGGCCGTAGGGAAAGAGCCGCCCGCGCCCCTTACCGCCGCATGGCCGAGATCTGGACCTGGAGCGACAGGTCGTGAATCCGCTGCAGGATCTCCTCCACCAGCCGCCGGTCGAGGCCCAGCCGGACGGCCTGCTCCAGCCGGTCGTCCAGCACCTGGCGCCAGCGGCCGCCCTGGAACGCCGCCATGCGATGCGCCTTCTTGTAGCGGCCGATCTGGCCTGCCACCAGGTTTCGGCGCGACAGGAGCCGCATGAGTTCCTCGTCGAGGCGGTCGATCTCGCCGCGCAGCGCCGCCAGGCCCGCCGCCGGCGCTGTGTCGCACGGCGCGCCGCGCCGGTGGCCAGGCAGCGAGTCGAGGAGCGCCGTCAACGCCGCCGGCGTGAGCTGCTGGGCGGCGTCACTGAGCGCCGCGGCGGGGCGGGTGTGCGCTTCGACCATGAGTCCGTCGAAGCCGAGGTCCAGGGCGCGCCGGGCGATTTCCGCAACGAATTGCCGCCGGCCGCCCAGGTGGCTGGGGTCGCCGAGCAGCGGGAGGTCCGGTGCCTCCTTCCGGAAAGCCAACGCCAGCTCCCACCGCGGCGCGTTCCGCCACGGGCCGGCGTCGGCGGTGGAGAAGCCGCGGTGGATCGCCCCCAGGCGGCGGACGCCCGCCCGCGCCAGGCGCTCCGCCGCCCCGAGCCAGAGCGACAGGTCGGGGCTGACGGGATTTTTCACCCACACCGGCACGTCAGCGCCGCGGAGCGCCTCGGCCACCTCCTGTACCGAGAACGGATTGACCGTGGTGCGCGCCCCCACCCAGAGGATGTCGACGCCGTGCTTCAGCGCCTCGTAGACGTGCTGGGCGCGAGCCACCTCCACCGCCACGGGCAGGCCTGTATCCCGGCGGACGCGCTGGAGCCACGGCAGGCCGGCGACGCCGACGCCCTCGAAGCAGTCGGGCCGGGTGCGGGGCTTCCAGATGCCGGCCCGGAACGCGGCCACCCGCCGGTCCCGCCGCAGCCGGCGCGCCGTGCGGAGCACCTGTGTCTCTGTTTCGGCGCTGCAGGGACCGGCGATGACGTACGGCCGCCCCTTGAGCCAGAGGGGTGGCGCAGTCGACGGGTTCGCCGCAGCGCGGGTCATGATGTCACCGCCCGGGCCACCGCGGGGCGGCAACCGCGGTGATAGGCGCCCACAAGGCGCACCGCCGCGGCGCGGCCGCTCAGCGCCGCCATCGCCGGGTCGAGGGCCCCGGGGCGCTCCCATTCGATATCCACGTGAAAGACATACTCGTAAGGGTTCTCGGCGATGGGGAGCGACTGGATGAAGGTCAGGTTCACCCCGGCGCGGCGCAGTGCCGCCAGCGCGGCGGCCAGCGTCCCCGGCCGGTGGGGCAGGCGGAACTGCACCGACGCCTTGTCGGGTGGCGGATCGCCGGCGGGCGGTGCGGCCGCCAGCACCAGGAAGCGGGTATAGTTGTCGGCGTGGTCCTGGATGCCGGTGGCGAGCGCCGCCAGGCCGTGAAGCTCGGCGGCCAGGGGGCCGGCGATGGCGGCGGTTCCGCACAAGCTTCCGCACCGGATGTCCGCGGCGCTGGCGGCGGTGTCCCATCTCTCCACGCATTCCAGGTGCGGGTGGGCCGCCAGGAAGCGGCTGCACTGGAGAAGGGCCACGGGGTGGGAGTGCACGGTGCGGATGTCCGCCAGCCGCTGGCCGGGCAGGGCCAGGAGGTGCTGCTCCACGCGCAGGTACAGCTCCTCGTGCACGTGGAGCGGATACTCGCCCAGCAGGGCGAAATTGGCGACGATGCCGCCCGCCAGCGAGTTCTCCACTGCCATGAGGCCGCGCGCGGCGGCGCCGGTGCGCACCGCTTCGCACACGGCGCTGAACGTGCGGCAGACCATTGGCTCGGCGGCACCGGGTGCGAAGCGGTCGGCCGCCTCGTGGTGGAATGACCCGATGCCGCCCTGGATCGCGATGCGCATGGTCGTTGACCTCCGTTGAAAATAAAAAAGCCCCGAATCGCTTCGGGGCTTGTGGGAACTTTTGATCTGGCTGGTCAGCTAGTCGGCGCGCATGCTCCCCCGGCCCCGCGAAGGCGGAAAGTAAAAGTAAAAGTAGAAGCGGGACCGGTCGTCGACGAACATCACGCGCGCTATCCTATCCGAATGATTTGCTCCGATTCGGTTTCGATCGGCCCATCTATAAACCGGAAAGGCGGTCGTGTCAAGGCCGGAGTTGAATTGGCCGGTATTCGCCGCGGAGACACCGAGGCGCGGAGAAGTCTCGACCGCCGGGTGCAAGCCGCCGGACAGGACTGATTGGTCGGGCGGCCAGTGTTCAAACCCGATGACCCGTCGTGATGCAGAACATCGCTTGCGATCTCTACGTCTCTGCGTCTCGGCGGTGAAAACGGGATCAGGGATTGGCCAGAATGAGAGGGCGGGGCGGGGGGATCGCGCGGTTCATCACCGCGTCCCACCAGGCTGCCCGGGCGGCGTCGGCCGGCAGCAGGCCTTCTGCGGGGCCGATGGGGCGAACGGTCACCCGGTCGAACACCACCACCCGGTGCAGGATTTCGGCCCCGGGATCCTTCGGGTTTTCCCGCAGGGCGCCCACCGCGGTTCGGACGAGGCCGTCGCGGGGGGAGAGTCCCAGCCGGAAGTCGAGATACTCCGAGAAACCCGGCGGCGGATCGCGCCGGAGCGTGAGCCGGAACCAGACCGTGGGCGCGCGGCGGTGGGGAAACGGTTCGGGAGCGGGGGTGGGCCGGGGCTGCCCGGCTTTTCCCAGCCAGGGATAACCGTCGGCGGCATCAACGAGCAGGGCGGCGACGGGCCAGTTGTCGTACAACTCACCCGGATCGGCGCAGGTGAAGCGGGTGCCCTCGGTGCGACCGTCAAAAAATCGGATGAAGTGATGCACCACGAACCCCCGGGCCTGGAGACCTTCGATGATCACTATCTCCGCCAGGCCGTCCGGCTCCCGCCGGGTCAGGGTCAGCCGGTCTCCGTGCCGCCACCCCTCCAGCCGGCCGCGGTCGTAGCCCGGATAGCGCCCGTTGGGACTGGCGGCGGGATTCTCCAGCCACGTGCGCCCCTCGACGTGCCAGTCGCCCGCCTGCGCGGCGGCCGCGCTCAGTCCAGCCCAGTCCCGGCGGGGTTCCGGCCGGCAACCGCTCGATGCCGCCCAGGCGAAGAGCAAGACGATGGGCAGCAGCCCGAACGTGAACCGGCGCCAGGCAACGTCCGGTGGCTGGGTCATGGGGTTTTCTCCGCTGCGCGGGATGCCGGGCTGTCCGCCGGACCGGGCCACGCCCAGGTGAGCAACCGGCTGGGCGTGGTCGGCGCCGCCACGGCGGCGCGGTAGCCGGGGCCGGCGGCGAGGTCGGCCAGCCACCAGCGGGCTGCCTCGCCGGGCCCGCCTGCGGCGGCAATCACGCGGGCGGGCGCGACCGGGTCCACGGTGACGCCGAACCGGTCCACGCCGCCGGCGATGCCCTTGCCCAGCGCCTTGAGCAACGCCTCCTTCCGCGTCCACACGGCGAAGAATCCGTCGGTGCGACGCTCCGGCGGCAGGGCGGCGAGCGCCGCGCTTTCCTCGGGACGGAAGAACCGCCGGGCGATTCCATCCAGGTCCAGGTCGGCGCGGACGCGTTCCACGTCGACGCCGACTGGCCCGTCGCCGGCCACCGCGAGCAGTGCTACGCTGCCCGAATGAGCCAGGTTGAAATGCAGGCAAGTTGCGGGCGCGGTCAGGTACGGCTTGCCGTGGGCGGTCGCTCCGAAGCGGAGCGCCGCCGCGTCCGCACCGAGACAGCGGGCCAGTACGCCACGGAGGAACGCCCGGGCGGCGACGAACGCCTCCCGATGCGCCGGCAGCCGCAGCCGCGCGACGCGCTCCCGCTCGTCGGAGCTCAGGGAGGACGCAGCCTCGGCCAGGGCGCCGGGTGCCCAATCCAATCCAGCCCGCCAGACGTGGATCTCGCCGACGGCTGGGCAACAGTCGGCCGGGAGTGGCAGCCATCGGGCAGGTGAGGGGGGTGATGTTCCGTGCATCCGGCCTCCGGCGGTGGCGTCAGTCGCCCGATGTCCACGCCATGGCGGGGAGGCCCAGCATCCGGCGCAGCAGCCCGAGCTGCCCCAGATGGTACGACTCGTGCTGCAGTAAAAAAGCCGGCCCGCCGCACACCGACGGGTGGGTCACGGGGAAGGGGTGGGGTGCCGGGGCCGCCCGATCGGCGGCGAGTAGCCGCGGCTCGCGTTCGGCCAGCGCCGTAGATACCACGTGCCACAAGGCGAGGAGTTCCTCCAACGGAGGCACGCCGGGCAGGGCGTCGGAGGAGGCGGCCGCGTCCCATGTCGCTTGAGGTGGATTTTCAGCCGGCGCGCCGATCATGCGGGCCATCGAGAACCGGGCGTCGAGAAGGTGAATGACCAGGAAGGCAATAGGATTGATTGCGGGATGAAGCTGGCGGCGGGCGGAGGCGTCATCCACCCCGGCCAACGCGTGGCGGAGCAGGCCGGTGTTGAGCCGGAAGATTTCGTCCAGAGGCAGAAGCTCCGTCAATATGGCGACCTCCGGGGCCGGATCCGGCCGCTCCCGTCTGAAGTTAGGCAGGGGTGACCGTGCGGCACGCACTCCCATCATAGGGCTGGAAGAGGGGGTAATTCAATTCCATTTTTATAATGGGTTACATCAAACAACTTGCTGATTGAAAAAGTGTTCAGCAGTGCCGAAGGGTTGTGTTACCATTGCCGAAATTTTCGGGGGCGCATGCATGCAACAGACAGCGGCGGCGGCAGGCCGCCTGATCCTCGAGGACGGCAGCGAACACACCGGCCGTCTCTTTGGCGCCGTGCGGCCGGCGGCCGGCGAGGTGGTCTTCAACACCGCCATGACCGGCTATCCCGAGAGCCTGTCGGACCCTTCGTACACCGGCCAGATCCTGGTGATCACCTACCCGCTGGTGGGCAACTACGGTGTGCCAGAGTTGAAGATTGAAAACGGCGTCTGCGCCAACTTCGAGTCGGAGGCGGTCCGGGTGGCCGGGCTGGTCATCACCGACTATTCGGGGCGGCACAGCCACTGGGCTGCCCGGTCCAGCCTCGGTGACTGGCTGGCGGCCCACGGCGTGCCGGGCCTCTCGGGCGTCGACACCCGGGCGATCACCCGGCGCCTCCGCACCCACGGCACCCTGCTCGGCCGGATCATCCCCGAAGGGGAGACCGCGCCGGCGGGGTGGCGCGATCCCAACCGCGAGGACCTGGTGGCCCAGGTGAGCGCCCGCGCGGTGCAGACCTACGGGGACGGCCGGCGGCGGATCGTGCTGCTGGACTGCGGCGTGAAGCACAACATCCTGCGCTGCCTCCTGCGGCGCGACGCCACGGTGGTCCGGGTGCCGTGGGACCACGACTTCACCGCCATGGATTTCGACGGCCTGGTGGTCTCCAACGGCCCCGGCGACCCGGCGCGTTGCGCCACGGCGGTGGCGCATATCCGCACGGTGCTCGATGCGGGTCGGCCCGTGTTCGGCATCTGCCTGGGGCACCAACTGGTGGCGCGGGCGGCCGGCGCGCGTACCTACAAGCTGGCGTTCGGCCACCGCGGCCACAACCAGCCCGTGGGCCGGCCCGGTACGCCGCGGGCGTTCATCACCTCGCAGAACCACGGCTTCGCGGTGGATCCGGCGGGGCTGGACGACCGCTGGGAGCCGCTCTACGTCAACCTGAATGACGGCACCAACGAGGGGCTCCGCCACCGGACGCGGCCGTTCTTCTCGGTGCAGTTCCACCCCGAGGCCTCGGGCGGCCCCACCGACACCGAGTTCCTGTTCGACGATTTCATGGACCTGGTGCGTCATGGGCGCTGAGATCCGCTCCGTGCTCGTGCTGGGCTCCGGCGCGCTGAAGATCGGCGAGGCCGGCGAGTTCGACTATTCCGGCTCCCAGGCGCTCAAGGCGCTGCGGGAGGAAGGCATTCGGACCGTCCTGATCAACCCGAACATCGCCACGGTGCAGACTTCGGAGGGCGTGGCCGACCGCGTCTATTTCCTTCCCGTCACACCGTTCTTTGTGGAAGCGGTGATCCGAAAGGAACGGCCTGACGGTATCCTTCTCGGCTTCGGCGGCCAGACGGCGCTCAACTGCGGCCTGCAGCTCCACGCCGCCGGGGCGCTGGAGCGGCACGGCGTCCGGGTGCTCGGCACGTCCATCGAGGCCGTCGCCGACACCGAGGACCGGGAGCGGTTCGTCCGGCGCCTTGACGAGATCGGCGTGCGCACCATCCGCAGCATGGCGGTCACCTCCGTGGCGGACGCCGCGGCGGCGGCCCGCGCGCTGGGCTTCCCGGTGATCATCCGCGCCGCCTTCACCCTGGGCGGGCAGGGGAGCGGCTTTTGCACCGACGCGGCGGAGCTGGCCGTCCGCGCCGAGCGGGCGTTCGCCTATGCGCCGCAGATCCTGGTGGAGCAGTCGCTCAAAGGCTGGAAGGAAGTGGAGTACGAGGTGGTGCGGGACCGGTTCGACAACTGCATCGCCGTCTGCAACATGGAGAACTTCGACCCGTTGGGCATCCACACCGGCGAGAGCATCGTGGTCGCGCCGTCCCAGACGCTGACCAACGCCGAGTATCACCAGCTGCGGGCGCTCTCCCTCCGGATCATCCGCCACCTGGGCATCGTGGGCGAGTGCAACATCCAGTTCGCCCTTGATCCCGACTCCGCCGACTACCGGGTCATCGAGGTCAACGCCCGGCTGTCGCGCTCCAGCGCTCTGGCGTCCAAGGCCACCGGCTACCCGCTGGCGTTCGTGGCGGCGAAGCTGGCGCTGGGTCACGCCCTGCCTGAGCTCCGCAACGCCGTCACCGGCACCACCACCGCCTGCTTCGAACCGGCGCTCGACTACGTGGTGTGCAAGATCCCGCGCTGGGATCTGGGCAAGTTCAAAGGGGTGGACAAGCAGCTGGGCAGCTCCATGAAGAGCGTGGGCGAGGTCATGGCCATCGGCCGCACCTTCGAGGAGGCATTCCAGAAGGGGCTGCGGATGATCGGTCAGGGCATGCACGGCTTCGTCGCCAACCGGGAGCCGGTCGTGGACGACATCGGCCGGGCGCTGGCCGAGCCCACCGACACGCGCGTCTTCGTCATCGCCGCGGCGCTGGCCCGCGGCTGGACGATCGAGGCGATCCACGCGCGGACGCGCATCGACCGCTGGTTCCTCCAGCGCCTGGAGCATATCCATGAGCTGGCCGGCGAACTGGCCGCCTGCGGCCGGCTCGAGGCGGTCTCCGACGCGCTGCTCCGCGAGGCCAAGCGGCGCGGGTTTTCCGATTTCCAGATCGCCCGGCTGGTCCGGGACCCGTCGGCCGAGACCATCGAGGCGGAAACGCTGGCGGTGCGCCGCCACCGCCAGGCGCGGGGGATCGTGCCCAGCGTCAAGCAGATCGACACCCTGGCTGCCGAGTACCCGGCGCGGACGAACTACCTCTACCTCACCTACGGCGGCGACACGCACGATGTCGATTTCACCGCCGACGGAGGCGGCGTGGTGGTGCTCGGCTCCGGCGCCTACTGCATCGGCTCCAGTGTCGAGTTCGACTGGTGCGGTGTGAGCGCCGTGCGGACCGTCCGCGCCGAGGGCCTGCAGGCGGTGATGATCAACTACAACCCGGAGACGGTGAGCACCGACTATGACATGTGCGACCGCCTTTACTTCGAAGAGCTGAGTCTCGAGCGGGTGCTCGATATCGTGGAACTGGAGCGGCCGCTCGGCGTGATCGTGTCCACCGGCGGTCAGATTGCCAACACCCTGGCGCCGCGGCTGCACCGCCGGGGCGTGCCGGTGCTGGGCACGAGCCCCGAGTCCATCGACGCCGCCGAAGACCGCCACAAGTTTTCCTCCCTCCTGGACCGGCTCGGTGTGGACCAGCCGCGCTGGCGGGAGCTCGCCAGCGTCGCCGACATCCTCGCCTTCGTCGACGCGGTGGGCTACCCCGTGCTGGTGCGCCCGTCCTACGTGCTGTCGGGCGCGGCGATGAACGTGGTCTCCAACCGCGAGGAGCTGGAGCACTTCCTCGGGCTCGCGGCGAACGTGTCGCGCCAGTACCCGGTGGTGGTTTCCGAGTTCATCGAGAACGCCAAGGAGATCGAGATCGACGCCGTGGCCCGCGCCGGCGAGATCCTGGCCTACGCCATCTCCGAGCACGTGGAATTCGCCGGCGTGCACTCGGGCGACGCCACCATGGTCTTCCCGCCCCAGAAGCTGTATCTCGAGACGGTGCGGCGCATCAAGCGGATCACCCGCCAGATCGCCGGCGCGCTGGAGATCTCCGGCCCGTTCAACATCCAGTTTCTGGCCCGGGACAACCACATCCGGGTGATCGAGTGCAACCTGCGCGCATCGCGCTCCTTCCCGTTCGTGTCCAAGGTGCTCAAGCTCGACCTGGTGGAGCTGGCCACGCGGGTGATGCTGGGCCGCGCGGTGGAGAAACCGAACAAATCCATCTTCGAGTTGGATTGCGTGGGCGTGAAGGCGCCGCAGTTCTCCTTCGCCCGCTTGCACAAGGCCGATCCGATCCTGGGCGTTGAGATGGCCTCCACAGGCGAGGTGGGTTGCCTCGGCGAGGACTTCCACGAGGCGGTGCTCAAAGCGATGCTCGCGGTGGGCTACGCCGTGCCGGAGCGGGGCGTGCTGCTGTCCACCGGCGAGCCGCGGTCGAAGCTGGAGCTGCTGGCGGCCTGCCGGCTGCTGCAGGCGCGGGGGCTCCCCCTCTACGCCACCCGCGGCACCGCCGCCTTCCTGGCCGGGCACGGCGTGACGGCTGAGGCGGTTCGTTGGCCCGACGAGGACGGCCGACCCAACAGCCTGGACGTCATCCGGGAGCGGCGGGTGGACCTGGTGGTGAACATCCCCAAGAACCTGAGCCGCGACGAACTCAGCAACGACTACCGAATCCGTCGCAGCGCCATCGATTACAATGTGCCGCTCCTGACCAATGCGCGGCTGGCGGGGGCGTTTATCCACGCCGTCTGCCGACTGAATCTGGCCGAGTTGTCCGTCAAAAGCTGGGACGAGTACTGAAAAAAAGCCGCTCCGGGTGTGGAGCGGCTCGCTATGTTGGCGTCCCCAAGGGGATTCGAACCCCTGTTGCCGGCGTGAAAGGCCAGTGTCCTAGGCCTCTAGACGATGGGGACGGATCAGTGTCCAAAGAACAGAGTCGGCATTTTTACCTCAACCTCGGGCGCAAGTCAAGGCGAAAAGCACAGTAGCCGGGCTGATATCCGTCGCGGCGGCGCGGCGAGAAAAGGAGGAAAAGTGGTGAGGCGTGCTGGATTCGAACCAGCGACCCACGGCTTAAAAGGCCGTTGCTCTGCCAGCTGAGCTAACGCCCCGCCCAAAAAGCGGTCCCATGATAGCGCAACGCGCCGGAATGTCAAGAACAGGCCGCCGGCCGCCGCTCAAGGCGGCGGCCGGCGGCCGATGGGTTGCCGGAGTTCGAAGCCGGAGGTGTCGTTACAGCTTGGCGGCGACGGCCTGGGCCATCTCCAGCGTCTTGCTGGCGCCGCCCATGTCGTACGTGCGGACCTTTCCCTCGGCGATGACCGCCGCGGTGGCCTGCTCCAGGCGGGCGCCCTTCTCGGTTTCACCCAGCCAGTCCAGCATCATCTTGGCCGCCAGGATGGTGGCGATGGGGTTGCACTTGTACTGGCCGGCGTACTTCGGCGCGGACCCGTGGGTGGGTTCAAACACGGCCAGCTTCTCGCCGATGTTGCCGGAGCAGCCGAAGCCGAGGCCGCCCACCATCTGGGCGCAGAGGTCGCTGACAATGTCGCCGTACAGGTTAGGCGCCACCAGCACGTCGTAGTTGAACGGGTTCTTCAGCAGCCACATGCACATGGCGTCGATGTTGGCGTCGTCGGTGGCGATGCCGGGGTAGCCCTTGGCCACCTCCTTGAATGTTTCCAGGAACAGCCCGTCGGTGGCGCGGACCACATTGGCCTTGTGGACGCAGGTCACCTTCTTCCGGTTGAACTTCTTCGCGAACTCGAAGGCGGCGCGGATGATCCGCTCGGTGCCCTTGCGGGTGTTGATCTTCGTCGAGACGGCGTACTGGTCCAGGGGCACGTCCTTGAAGGCGGCGAAGGGCTTGGACAGCTTCAGGAGTGTGTCGCGCAGCTCCGCGGGCACCGGGTTGAACTCGACGCCGGCGTACAGGTCCTCGGTGTTCTCACGGAAGATCACCAGGTCGATCCCCTCCTTGAAGTTGAGCGGATTGCCGGGGTACGCTTTGCAAGGCCGCAGGCAGACGTACAGGTCGAACAGTTGCCGCATGCGGACGATGGGGGAGCGATAAACCAGCCCCTTGCCTTTCAGTTCGGGCACCAGCTCAGCCTCGGCGGCCTTGACCGGCTTGGAGGTGATGGCGCCGAACAGGGCGGCGTCGACATTGTTCAGCAGGTCGATGGTGCGCTGGGGAAACGCATCCCCTTCCTTGCACCAGAACTCCCAGCCGATGTCGCCGTGGATGTACTCGGCGTCCAGCCCGATGCGGTCGAGGACGAGCTTGGCCGCCTCGTTGACTTCCACCCCGATGCCGTCGCCGGGGAGCCAGGCAATGCGGTACTTGGCCATAACGGGTCTCCTTATATTAATGGTGCGTGCACGCGTCACTGCCCCTTGCCCATTCCCGCCGCACGGTCCGCTCCAGACCTGGCCGGGAGCGGAGACGGCGGGCCAAGGATCCCTCATCCTATCATAACCGGGGCGGGAGGTGAACCCCTTACCGGCGGGCCCGCCGCCGGGACCGCCGTTGACAAGCGGACAGTGTTCTGGTAGAACTACTCGTTCTGCCGGGCCGGCCGCCCGGATGATGGTTCGATTACGATGGCACAGGAGTTCACCATGGGCAAAGGCGATCAGCGCACCCGTCGCGGCAAGATCTATCGGGGCACCCACGGGAAGACGCGCCCCAACAACGTCAAGAAGACCGAGAAGAAGAAGCAGTAATCCCGCCCCACCCGGACCCGCCACTCAGCGCGCCGCTGCGTCTTGCAACAACCGCCGGCGGACGTCCTGAACCTGGCGGAAGGTGTCGGCCAGCGGGCCCGAGGTGTCGATGACGAAATCGGCCGCCGCCCGCTTCTCGTCGATGGGCTGCTGGGCCCGGATCCGCTGCAGGGCGGCGGACCGGTTCAGCGCATCCCGCCGCATCAGTCGTTCCACCTGGATTTCCTCCGGACAATAAGCCAGAATCAACGGCCCGTAGCGCCGGGGCTCACCGGACTCCACGAGCAGAGGCACGTCCACGATGGTGAGCGGCGGTGGCCCGTCATCGGACGGCTCGGCCAGGCGGCGCTGGATCTCCGCCCGCACCGGGGGGTGCATCAGGCGGTTGAGCCACGCCCGGTGGGCGGGGTCGGCAAACACGGCGCCGCCCAGCCGCTTGCGATCCACCCGACCGCGATCATCCAGCACGCTGCCGCCGAACCGGGCGGTCACGGCGGAGACAATCTCGTTGCGGAGGAGGATCTCATGGGCCACGGCGTCGGCGTCGATCACCCGCGCACCAAGACGGGCGAACATACCAGCCACGGTGGTCTTGCCCGAGGCGATCCCACCCGTGAGGCCGGCGGTGATCATGACGGCGGCTCCGTGAGGTAGCGGTCCCGGCAGGCGGCGGAGCAGAAGTGGACTGTCCGGCCGTCACGGCTCGCCGTCACCGCGATCCGCTGGTCCACCCAGGTGCCGCACACCGGGTCGCGGAGCATCTCGCCCCGCTGCACCGCCCGGGCCGGTCGGCGCGCCCGGGTCGCGGGTCGGGTTCCGCGGGGGGCGAACAGGGGCGCCAGCACGCGCGCCAGCAGGCGGATCCCCAGCAGGATCAGCAGGACCAGGATGATGCGTGAGACCAACACAACCATGGCTTCCCCGTTGGCGACCGCGGGTGCCGAGTGCGGCGCGTCGCCCTATGGTGCCACCGGGAGGCGGTCGGGGCAAGGGGAAATTGGGGAGCGCCCGGTGCCGGTCCGTCCTCGCTTTCACTTGACAATCCGGGATGGTTTGGGTATTTTAATGCGCCTGTGCCGGTGTAGCTCAGACGGTTAGAGCACGCGGCTCATATCCGCGGCGTCCGGGGTTCGATTCCCTGCACCGGCACCATTTTTTCCGCCCATCCGGGCGCCGTCTTCGTCCTGTTTCACCTGTCAGCGCTCACCCGATCCTGTGCCACTGCGTCCGGAACCGGCGACCGGGCCGATCTCGGACCGCGCCGGCGCCGGGCGGAGGGAAACATGCGGCTCCGGGACATCCTCCAATTCATCCGGGCGAACGGGCTCATCCGGCCGGGTGAGCGCGTGCTGGCCGCCTGCTCCGGCGGTCCCGATTCCATTGCCCTGGTCCACCTCCTCGCCCGGCTGGCGTCCACGGTCCCCTTCCACCTGGAGGTGCTGCACATCAACCATCGCCGCGGGCCGGCCGGGGACGACGCCGAGGCACTGTGCCGGGAGACCGCCGCCCGGCTGGCGCTGCCGTTCCACCGGCGGGAGCTTGCGCCGGCGCCCCCGCCGCGGGCCAACCGCGAGGAATGGATGCGCCAGCGCCGCCTGGCAATTTTCGACGAGTTCCGTCGGTCCGGCTTCCACCGGATCGCCCTGGGCCACCAGCGCGACGATCAGGTCGAGACCTTCTGGTTGCGGCTGCTCCGCGGCGCCGGCAGCACGGGCCTTGGCGGCATGGCGCCGGCCACGACCGACGGCCGCATCCGGCCGCTGCTGGCGACGAGCCGATCGGAGATCCTGGCGTACCTGCGCGCGCACGGCCTGGCGTGGCACGAGGATGCCACCAACCGGGATGGGCGTCACCGGCGCAACCGGCTGCGCCACCGGGTGCTGCCGGCGCTCGCGGAGGCGGGATTTGGGGATGCGGCGGCCGTGGTGGCGCGGACGGCCGACCTGCTGCGCGAAGAAGCGGCCGCCCTGGACGCCGCCGTGGAGCGGCTGCTGCCGCCGCTCGCCGAGTCGGCGGACGGCATCCGCTTCGCGCTGGCCGATTTCCTCGCGCTGCCAGAAGCGCTGCAGGGATCGGTGCTGCGCGCCGTCATCCGGCGGGCCCGCGGCGATCTGCGGCGGCTGGAACGGCAGCATGTGGACCGCGCGCTGCGGTTGTTGCGTGCCGGCCGGAGCGGCCGGCGGACGGTGCTGCCCGGCGGCTTGGAGGTCCGCCTCGGCAGCGGCGTGGTCCGTCTGGCCCTCGGCCCGGCCAGGAGTGCCGCGTTTGAGTATGGGCTCGATGTGCCGGGCCGGCTGGAGGTGCCCGAGGCCGGCGCAGCCTTCGAGGCGCTCGACGGACCGCCGCCGGCCGGCCTGACGGAGCCGCACATTGTGGTGCCACGGCCCGACGGGATGCTGCGTGTCCGCTCCGTTCGACCCGGCGACCGGATCCGGCTCAGCTGCGGCACCCGCAAACTCAAGGCGGTTCTGCAGGAGCGCCGCATTCCGGTGTTCGACCGCGATCGGGTCGTGGTGGTGTGCGCCGCCGACGGTAATATCCTGGGAATGCCCGAGTTGTCGCTCGGCCTGTGCTATAATGATGATGGATGTTTGGGTGCCGACAGGTTGATCACCATCGTAAGGCGGGCAGAATGAAGAAAAAGAGCAAACCCTACGTGGTCTGGCGCACCGAGGAGCAGATCCGCGAACGGGTCCGCGAGCTGGCCCGGCAGATCAATCAGGACATGCAGGGCGAGGAACTCCACGTGCTGGGGATCCTGCGGGGCTCGTTCATCTTCATGGCCGACCTGATCCGTTGTCTGGAGATCCCGGTCCGCTGCCAGTTCATCAACCTGTACTACAAGGATTCCCTCGTCGAAGATAGCTATATCAAGGAGATTGACGAGACCGTTATTTACCCGACCCTGGCCATCACCGAAAAACACGTCCTGATCGTCTCAACGGTGCTGGACACCGGGATCATCCTGGACCACCTGCTGAACCACATCCAGGTTCAGGGGGTCAAGTCGGCCCGTTTGGCGGTGCTCATTGACAAGCCGGTCCAGCGCCGGACCAACATCCAGCCCGACTACATCGGCTTTGAGGCGAAGGACGACGAGTTCGTGTTCGGTTACGGCCTCGACGTGCAGGAGGAATTCCGCAATCTGCCGTACCTGGCCACGTTCAAATAGCGGGGGAGCGGCCACTTTTTCACCGGATCGCCATCTAAACCATTGTCGGGCGACCGGTCCCAAGACGGAACGCGGAGGCGGAGTTGAATAATACAATCAAGAACATCCTGTTGTGGCTGTTCATCATCATCACCGTGGTGGTGCTCTACGGGCTCTACAACAGCCACCAGAAAGGCCCGGTCAAGGAGCTGGACTACACAAAGTTCCAGGAGAAGATCAGCGCCAAAGCCATCCAGGAGGCCACCATCAAGGGCGCCATGGTGGAGGGGCGGCTCGGCAACGGCGACCGCTTCACCGCCGCCGTGCCGGAGAATTCCCAGGCGCAAGTGGCGGACGCGCTGGTCAAGGCCGGCGCCAACGTGCACGTGGTCCCGGCCGAGAAGGATTCGTGGCTGACGTGGGCGCTGTCCATCTGGCTGCCGTTGATCCTGTTCGTCGGTTTCTGGGTGTTCCTGATGCGCCAGATGCAGGGCACCGGCAACAAGGCCATCTCCTTCGGCAAAAGTCGGGCCAAACTACTGACCAGCCAGCAGAAGAAGGTCACGTTCAAGGATGTGGCCGGCGTCGATGAGGCCATCGAGGAGCTCACCGAGGTCGTGGAGTTCCTGAAGGAGCCCCAGAAGTTTCAGAAGCTGGGTGGACGAATCCCCAAGGGCGTGCTCCTGGTGGGGGCGCCCGGGACGGGCAAGACTCTGCTGGCGCGCGCGGTGGCCGGCGAGGCCAACGTGCCGTTCTTTTCCATCAGCGGCTCGGACTTTGTGGAGATGTTCGTCGGTGTCGGCGCCTCCCGCGTGCGCGACCTGTTCGACCAAGGTAAGAAGCATGCCCCCTGCATCATCTTCATCGACGAAATCGACGCCGTGGGCCGCCACCGCGGGGCCGGCCTGGGCGGCGGCCACGATGAGCGCGAACAGACCCTGAACCAGCTCCTGGTGGAGATGGACGGCTTCGAGTCCAACGAGGGGGTCATCCTCATCGCCGCCACCAACCGGCCCGATGTGCTCGACCCGGCGCTGCTCCGGCCCGGCCGGTTCGACCGCCAGGTGGTGGTGAACCTGCCCGATGTCCGCGGCCGGCTCGGCATCCTGCGGGTGCACACCCGCAAGATTCCCGTCAGCCACGACGTGGACCTGGAGATCATCGCCCGTTCCACGCCGGGATTTTCCGGCGCGCAACTGGCCAACCTGGTCAACGAGGCCGCGCTCAACGCCGCCCGCTACAATCTCAAGAGCGTCACCATGGGCGACTTCGAGACAGCCAAGGACAAGGTCCTGATGGGCAAGGAACGCCGCTCGCTCATCATCAACGAACAGGAAAAGAAGATCACCGCCTACCACGAAGCGGGGCACGCCTTGCTGGCCGCGCTGCTGCCCGAAGCCGACCCCATCCACAAGGTAGCCATCATCCCGCGCGGCATGGCTCTCGGCATCACCCAGCAGCTGCCGGTGGACGACCGCTACAACTATTCCCGCAATTACCTCCTGGCCCAACTCAAGGTGCTGATGGGAGGGCGCATCGCCGAAGAGGCCTTCCTAAAGATCAAGACCACCGGCGCCGCCAACGACATCGAGCGCGCCACCGAGATGGCCCGCAAGATGGTGTGCGAGTGGGGCATGAGCGACCATTTGGGGCCGCTCGCCTTCGGGAAAAAGGAGGAGCAGATCTTCCTGGGGCGCGAGATCGCGCAGCACCGGGACTACAGCGAACAGACCGCGGAACTCATCGATCAGGAAGTCCAGCAGCTGGTGCGCGCCAGCTACACCGAGGCGACGAGCCTCGTCGAGCAGCACCGCGAGGCCATGGAGCGGATCGCCCAGGCCCTGCTGGAATTCGAGGTTCTGGACGCCGAGGAGGTCGAGATGGCCATCCGGGGCGAGACCATCGTCAAGCACAAGGAACGGACCGCCTCCAAACCGACCGACTCCAAGCCGACCGACACCAAGCAGGAAGAAGAAGTTGTCCCCGGCATCATCACCACCAAGGAAGGGCCCGCGCCGGCCTGATTCCGACGCCGACACATCCGGGACGATCGTCACCAGCCGCCGAACGATCCCGCTGCCGCAATCCGCATTGGTCATGGGGGTGATCAACATCACCCCGGACTCGTTCTATGACGGGGGCTTCTGCCTGGAGGCCGCGGCCGCCGTCCGCCACGCCTGGCAACTGGTGGAGGATGGCGCCGACCTGATCGACCTGGGCGGCGAGTCGAGCCGGCCGGGCGCCCGACCGGTGTCCGAGGCCGAGGAGTTGGGCCGGGTGCTGCCGGTGCTGTGCGAGCTGGCGCCGCGGCTGCCGGTGCCCATCTCCGTCGATACGGCCAAAGCGGGCGTGGCCCGCGTCGTCCTGGCCGAGGGGGCCGAGATCATCAACGACATCGGCGGCCTGCGCGACGAGGCGATGCGACGGGTGGTGGCCGACGCCGGTGCGGCCGTCGTCGCCATGCACATGCGCGGCGTGCCGGGCGACATGCAGGAGCGCCCCCCCGCCGTTGACATCATGGCCGAGATCGAAACCTTTTTTGAGCAAGTCTTGCAACTTCCCCTGCCGCCGCATACAATGATCCTGGATCCCGGCATCGGTTTTGGGAAAACCATCCAGCAGAATCTCGTCATCCTGAACCGGTTAGCCGAGTTCCGCGCGTTCGGGCGTCCCATCCTGGTCGGGGCCTCTCGCAAGTCGTTCATCGGCGCCATCACCGGATTGCCGGCGGCGGAGCGGCTACCCGGCTCGCTGGCCGCGGCCGTGTTGGCGGCGGCTCACGGCGCCCGGATCATTCGGTGCCACGACGTGGCCGCCACCCGGCAGGCGCTCCGGGTCGCGGCCGCCATTCGAAGCGAAGCGGCGGTGTAGCATGGAGCGCTTCGAGCAGTTCGCGAGGTTCATCCGGGTGAATACGATATCCGTCACCGATGTGCTGGATATCCTCATCATCTCCTTCGTGATCTACCGCCTCTTCCTGCTGCTTAAGGGCACCCGCGCCGCCAAGATCGCCGGTGGTATCGCCTTCCTGGTGTTGGTTTATTTCGTGTCCCGGACCGCGCAGCTCCACACCATCCAGTGGTTCCTGACAAATTTTGTGACCTACGCGGTCTTCGCCATCATCGTGGTCTACCAGGCCGAAATCCGCAAGATCTTGGCCAATATCGGCGAGGCGCGTTTCCTCGGGCGCTTCTTCGAGCCGGAACGAACCGGCGTCGTGGACGACATCGTATTGGCAGCGATGACCCTGTCGTCGAAGCGCACCGGCGCCCTCATTGTCGTGGAGCGGGCCACCGGTCTGAAGAGTTACATGGAGAATGGCCACGAACTCAATGCCCGCCTGAGTTACGACCTGTTGGTGACCCTGTTCCAGCCCGACACGCCACTGCACGACGGCGCGGTGATCGTGCAGCGGGACCGGATCGCTGCCGCGTCGTGCTTTCTGCCGCTGACGCTGGAGCCCCATCTGAGCAAAGAGTACGGCACGCGGCACCGCGCAGCCATCGGCATCACCGAAGAAACCGATGCGGTGGCTGTGGTGGTGTCGGAGGAAACGGGCCGGATGTCGGTGGCGGTGGGCGGCCGGCTGAAGCGCTTCACCGATTCTGAAACCCTCACCGCGTTCCTGAAGTCGCAGCTCGCCCCCAGCCGCGAGCGGAGCCGGTTCAACTGGCTGTGGAAGCGCAAGGAGACCGAGCTGTGAGCCTCCTGTATTCCATGGGGAGCGCCCTCCGCCGAACCCTGTTCCAGAATGCAGGGCTGAAGGTGCTTTCGCTGTTCATCGGCTTCTCCATGTGGCTGCTGGTCTCGTCGGAACAGCAGGTGGAACGGATTCTGGAAGTGCCCGTGGAGATCATCAACAAACCGGCGTCGCTCGAGATCTCCAACGATTTCGTCAAGAGCGTCCTGGTGCAGATCCAGTCTTCGGAGCTCGGCAAGGACGCGGCGGTCAAAAACCTGGTGGCGACGCTGGACCTGCACACCGCGCACGAAGGGGAGAACGTGATCGCTTTGGAACCGCGCAACTTTCGAACGCCCTCGGGCATCAAGATCGTTAACATCCGCCCCGCCACGATCACCGTGGTCCTGGACCCACTCCAGCGCAAGACCGTCCCCGTGCTGGTAAAATACACAGGCCAGCCAGCCGAGAACTTTGAGGTGCGCGGCGTCGCGGCCGTGCCGTCCCGCGTCGGCATCGCCGGCCCATCATCGCACGTGCGCAACTACACCGAACTGCCAACTCAGACGGTCGATATCACCGGACGGCAACAGACGCTGGTCCAGTTCGTGAACGTGCCGCTGGATAGCCCGTTTGTCACCTTGGAATATTCCAACAAGGTCCGAGTGGAAATCCGGATCCAGGAGCGCATGGTGCCGGTGATCCTGAACCGATTGCCCGTTCAGGTGCGCGGCGTGTCCGGCGGTTACCGTCTGCGCCGCCAGACCGCCGACGCGCGGACCTCGGTCACCGTGTCGCTGCGGGACCGCCTGACCGCCGATGATCTGGAGATTTACATTGATGGGGCCGATTGTATGCCCTCCAGCGACTTCCAGGACGTGCCCCTGCGTTATCGCATCCTCAATCCTGCCTTCGCCAACGCCCTTCGGGTGGAACGGATCGTGCCGGAAAAAGTGGCGATCCGGATCAGTGGCGCGGGCAACTGACGGCGACACCCCATGGCCAATCGTCTGTTCGGCACCGACGGCATCCGCGGCCGGGCCGGCGTCTACCCGCTGGATGCCGCCACGATTCAGACGGCGACGGAGGCCGCGGCCGCCCGCGCCGCGGCGCGGCTCCCCGGCCGCCCCTTTCTCGTGGCCCGAGACACCCGCGCCTCGGGACCCTGGATCACCCGACAGGTGGCCGCCGCGCTCGAGCGAGCCGGGGTGCCGCTTCTGGACGCCGGCGTCTTGCCGACGCCGGCGGCCGCCGGCTTGATCCTGGATCTCGGATGCTGCGGGGGAATGGTGATCTCAGCCTCCCACAATCCGGCGGAAGACAACGGATTGAAATTCTTCACCGACCGGGGATTCAAGCTCTCCACCGCCGAGGAAGCCGCCATCGCCATTCGTGTGGACGAGCGCCCGCAGCCGACGTGGACCGCGGTCGAGGCGCCGCTGCTGGACGGCGGCGGTCGGTTCCATGTGGCGCCCGATCTGGTGGGCCGCTACGTGGCCCGGTTGCTGAACCGGTGCCCGCTGGACGGGCTGCCCCCGACCACCCGCGTGGTGGTCGATTGCGCCCACGGCGCATCCACGCCGGCGGTATTGGCGCTGGTGGATTGTGCCGCCTTCCGCCTGCAGGCGATCTGCGCCGAGCCGGACGGTTTTAACATCAACCGCGGCTGCGGGGCCACCTGTCCGGAGCGGGTGGCGGCGGCCGTCACCGCAGCGCGCGCCGACCTGGGATTCGCGCTCGACGGCGACGGCGACCGGATCATCGCCTGCGATGCGTCGGGGCGGATCCTCGACGGGGACGCGCTCCTGTATGTGTTTGCGCATCACCTGCGGTCGCGGGGCCAGCTCACCGGGCAAACTGTCGTGGGGACGGTCTTGACCAACCTGGGACTCGAGACGGCGCTGGCCGGTTGGGGCATCCGGCTGGAGCGGACGCCGGTGGGCGACCGCCACATCCAGGCCCGCATGCTGGACGGCGCCCTGGCGCTGGGCGGTGAGCCATCCGGCCACCTGATCCTCTCGTCGCCGGCCATGACCGGCGACGGCCTGCTCGCCGGTCTGTTCCTGCTGCACATCCTGGCCGTGACCCGCCGGCCGCTGGCCGATCTGCTGGCCGGGTACCAGCCGTTTCCGGTGCGGGTGTTTAACCTGCGGGCGGACCGGAAACCTCCGCTGGAATCGTTGCCGCCCGTGCGGGCCATCGACGCGCTGCTGGTCCGGCGCGGCGGACGCACCGTGATCCGCTATTCGGGCACCGAGCCACTCCTGCGCGTCATGGTGGAAGCGCAGGAGCTGGAACCGCTCCAGTCCGAGATGGATGTCCTGCTGGAAGAATTGAAAGGCCTGATTCAGTCGGGGGATTCCACAGCCGCGACAAATTGATCGATATCCGGTCCGATGCGTGCTGATGGTAAGGCGGGCGTGGTGTGCGTGGCGGTCACTGGCCGATCAGCTCGTTCACGGTGCGGTCGAGATTCTGCTCCAACTGCGGGGCGACCTTCTTGAGCACGCGGTAGCCGCTGTCTTCGAGCTGCAACTCTTCGGAGGCGCTGCGGGCGGGTTGTCCGGCGAAGTGGTAGACCACCTTGTAGCGGCCGGGATCGAGCTCGAGCTGGAGCGGCGTGATCTTCTGGGTCAGATCAATCTCCGTGTCGGTGTCCAGCCGGATCACCGCGTCCACCTCGCCCCAGGGTCGCAGATCGATGGCCAGCACCGCGGGCTTGGCCGGCGCCGGTCCGGGCGCCGGTGCCGGCCGCAGCAGGTACATGACCACGCCGACGACGCCCCCCACCACCAGGGCGGCCAGCGCGATGATCAGCCAGAGGGGCAGCCGGCGCACCGGCGCGGGCAGGGCAATTTCGGGCAGGTGCTTTTGGAGGTTGATGGTCTCCTGAATCTCCTGGATCGCACCCTCGAGCTGCGGTGCCGCCTTGGGGAATCGGTGCCGCGTTTCCTCCAGCACCCGCAACGCGTCAAACAGATTGCCGGCGTGCTGTTGCTTCCGCGACTCGGCGACGGCCCGCTCGATTTCGGCCTCGACCAACCGGGCTTCTTCCGCCGCCTCGCGCCGCTGGCGGACGATGGACTCGCGCAGGCGGTCCATCTCCTCGAGGTTGTCCTGGATCTCGTTGGCGTTGGGCACGATTTCCAACGCGGTGCGCAACAGCGACAGCCCGCGATCGAAGTCGCCGTCGCGGGCGAAGGCTTGGGCGTGCTGGATCGTCTCCTGGATATACGCGTTGCGCTGCTGCCGAACCTCGCCGTAGAGCCGGACGATGCTGCCCTGTTCGGGATAGCGGGCCAGCAAGCCTTCCAGGGTGGCCAGCGCCAAATCGTACTTCTTGTCCACCACGTGGGCGCGAACCTCGCCGATTCCGCCCTGAACGGCCTGCGCCACGGCGGTTTCCTGGATGGCGTTCTGCAGGTCAACCGAATCCGGACACTCGGCGGCGGCGCGCTCCAGCAAGCCCCGCGCCTCGTCGAACGCCTTGTTGGCGGTGAACGACTGGGCCGAAGCGATGGCGCCGCGGATGTACTCGCCCCGCTGGTCGTGAAACAGTTTGAGGACGGCGATGACATCCGGATGGTCGGCGAAGCGGTTCTTCAGATCGTAGGCCAACTTGGAGGCCTGCAGGAACTGCTGGCGCTGGAGGTGCTCCTGGATTTCCTGCTGCTTGGCGCGGATCTCGTCGTGCCGTGCCAGCTCGTCTTTGCGCTCCTGAAGCTCGCGCAGCAGCGGCAGGAACACGGCCTCTTCGGGGAAGCGCTGGATGGCTTCGCGGGTCAGGGCGATGGCGGCGTCGATCCGGCTGGCGGCCTTGAGGCTCTGGATCTCGCTCTGGAAACGCCGGATCTCCGCCTGCTCCCGCAGCTCACGGGCCCGCTCGTCGACGGCGGTCCGCAGGGCGATGACCTCGGTGTGGCGGCCGTGGGCGCTCTCCAGCGCAGCCAGCTCCGCCGCGGCCTGATCCACCGCGTCGGCCTGGAGCAGGCGGCGTACACCCTCGAGCTGCTGTTGCAGCTTTCGTTCGGTGTCGCGGCGGGCCAGCACCGCGGCGACCTCTTCGCGGAGCGGCACCAGCGCGGCATCGTTGGGAAACATCCGTCCGAGCTGCTGCAGGCTGCGCTGGGCCTCATCGAGCCGGTCGGTCTGAAGCAGCTGGTGGACTTCCTGGATGCCCTCCGACAGCTTCTGCTCCATGGCCAGCTGGCGCTGGCGGGTTTCGATGACCGTCTGGCGGAGGTTCTCCACCTCCACCGCCAGCGACTGGAGCAGACTCTGCTTGGGGAACACGGGCATCAGCGTGCGCAGCAGCAGCTGGGCCGGGTCGAGGTTTTGCGCCTGGAGCCAGCCGGTGACCACATGGCGGATCTCCTGCAGCAACTCCTCCCGCTCCTGGGAATGGGCGGCAGATGAGCAGAAGGCGACGACGGGCCGCTGGGTGAACGACCCCTGCAGCCAGTCGCGCAGATCCAGCAGCCGGTCGCGGTCGTGGATGTCGGCGGTGTGCGTCTTGAAGTCGGCCAGGAAGCGTTGCCAGACGGCGGCGCGGTTCTTGCGGGTGGCGGCCTCGTCGGGGGCCAGCGCTTCCAGCTCGGCCAGGCGTGTGAACGCCGACGGCAGGTTGGCCTGGCGCAGGGCAGCCTGCACCTCGCCCGTGAGCCCGCGCACCTGGTTGGCCCTGGCGAGCAGGCGTTCATTCTCCTCAATCAGTGCGCGGACTTCGAGATACTCGGGATCCAGCGTGGCAATCCGCCCCAACAGCTCGATGGCCTCGAGATAAGCGCCGGTCCCGGTGCGCGCCCGAGCCTGTTCCAGGAGCGGCTGGATCTGCTCCTTGAACACCTTCTCCTTCTGCAGCCGGCGCACCTTCTGGACCCAGGTAATGGCCTCGACGTTGTCCGGGTCCAGCTCGAGGATCTCGTTGAAGTTGGCCAGGGCCAGGTCGTAATCGCCGCCTTCGGCCAGGTCCGTGCCCAGCTTGAGGAGGTCGGTCACCCGCTTGCGGGCGTGCATCTCCCGCAGCTCGGTATGGAGCGACTGCAGCAGGGTGGCGTCGATATGCTCGGTCTTGAGTTTGTCGAGGAGCTTGGAGGCGGCCTCGAATTGCAGCTCCTTGATGTACTTGCGGATCAGACGGGCCTTGTACGGCTCCTGGAGGGCGCCGGTTTCAAGACCCTCCACGCCCTGGAGGGTGAGGTCGAGGCGGCTGGATTCGGCGGCGTAGGCGGCCAGGATTCCCTGCAGTGCCTTGGAGAACGCCTTTAGGTCGGGAAAGCGGTCGTCACGCTCCTTTTCCAGGCACCGCATGACGGCGGTGCTCAGGTCGGCCGGGCACTCCGGCACTTCCTTGCAGAGCGGAGCGGGGAAGTGGTTGATGATCTTGTACAGGACGCCGGTGTAGTTTTCCGCCTGAAACGGGTTCTGGCCGGAGATGAGCTCGTAGGCGATGACGCCCACCGAATAGAGGTCGGTGCGGTGATCCACCTTCATCCCCTTGGCCTGCTCCGGGCTCATGTAGGCAGGGGTGCCCATGGCCACGCCGGTGCGCGTCTGCTGGGTGCTCTCGGTGACGCGGGCGATGCCGAAGTCGACGATTTTCGCTGTGCCGTTCTTCAGCAACAGGATGTTGGCCGGCTTGACGTCGCGGTGGATGATGCCGCGCTTGTGGGCATAGTCGAGCCCCTCCGACACCTGGATCAGAATGTTGAGGATCTGAGGGATGGTGAACTTGATCTTGGCCGAGCGGAAATACTTCAGGTCCGGCCCGTCGAGGAACTCCATCACGATGAACGGCGTGCCTTCTTCTTCGTCCAGGTCATAGATGGCCACGATGTTGGGGTGGAAGAGCTTGGCCGGGGCGATGGCCTCGCGGTAGAAGCGGGCGCGGCTCTCGTCGTTGTTCACGTACTGGGGCGACATGGTCTTGATGGCCACGTAGCGGCCCATCTTGGCGTCGAAGCCCTTGTAGACCACACCCATGGCGCCGGTGCCGATCTTGTCGATGATCTTATACTTGCCGATCTTTTCGAGGACCATCGGAGCGCGTTCTGCCTGCCGCGTGCGGATTGAACTGGGCCCAGTGTAGCACAGCGCCCCCGGCAATAAAAGGGATTGTAATCGCCCGCCCGGCCGCTACAATGGGGACCGGCCGGCGCCGCCGACGAGCGCCGGCGAGGAGCGTCCCGTCCGCCATGGCCCGCTGCGATCTGCACGTCCATTCGTACTTCAGCGGCAAGACAAACCACGTCAAGCTGCTGGAACCCATGGACTCCTACAACACCCCCGACCGCATCTACCGGACGGCCAAGCGGCGGGGGATGGACTTCGTCACCATCACTGACCACGACGCCATTGGAGGCTGCCTCGACTTTATGCGGCGGCACCCGGAGCGGGACGACTTCTTCATGTCCGAGGAAGTTTCCACGCGGGTTTCCGAATTTGACTACACGCTCCACGTGGGCGTCTACCGCCTCACGGCGGACGATCATGCCGCCATCCAGCCGCTGCGCCGCGACTGGGCGGCACTCCTGAACTGGCTCGACAGGCGCGGCCTATTCTATACGTGGAACCACCCCTTCTACCATTTTCCAACGGGGCCCGACGGGATCCGGCTCCTCGATCGGCTCCTGCCGCGCTTTCCGGCGTACGAGGGAATCAACGCCTGCCTGCCGCCACGGGTCAACAACGCATTCGCCGACGGCTGTCGCGCCCGGGCCGCCCGCGCGGGCGGTGCGGCGCCGCTCGTGGCCGGCTCCGACTCGCATTCCATGTGGCGCGTCGGCCGCACCTGGAGCGAGGCGCCCGGCGACACCCTTGATGCGTACTTCGCCGCGTTGCGCGCCGGCGGCGGGGCGGTTCACGGCAACACCGGGACCTTCTGGGGCGTGTTCGCCGACGCCATGAGCGTCTATTTGGGCTACCTGCGGGATGTCGCCGTCCGCAACGACGCCCACCGGGATTGGTCCGCCTGGAAAAAACTCCGCAATTCATTCGGCTGGGCGGGCTGGCTGCCGGTGTTCACCGTCGGGTCGCTCGCCTACTCGCTGCTCCAGTTTCGCCGGTTCAAGCGGCGGGCGCCGGCCTATCGGGCGCTCTGGGACGGGGTGGCAGCGCCGGCGGAGCGTGGAGCGGCTCCGGAGCCTGCGCCGGAGGCCTGAGCGCCGCCCGGGCGGGGCGGTGACACGACCGAAAAAATGCTTGCCAATTCCCAGCCGCTTCTTTATGATAGGCACCCTTGACGGCGTGGACAGGTAGTTCAGTGGGAGAACGCCCGCCTCACACGCGGGAGGCCGCCGGTTCAACCCCGGCCCTGTCCACCATTTTCCCTCCTGCCGTCGGCCAGTCTGAGCAATTTGCGCACGCCTTGAATCCCGGTCTGGCTCTGCCTGCCAATCGCAGCCGGCCGATTCGCCCGCCGTGCTAAAATCACTCCAAGAAAAATCGCTGCCGGATGACGGCCCGGCAGCCCCTCAACGCCTCCAAAGAGAGACAGGTCGTGGTTGAGACGACTCCTCGTACCGCCAACCCGTGTACTGATAACCGCCGGTTCCACCGGCGGGACAAGCGCGCCACCATGCGCGACGAGGTGAGCCTGTCGCACCTGCTCCGGCGACCTGGTCCGTTTGTGCGGAACGGTTGGACCTACGGTGAGGCGCTGGGGCACTTCCTCCTGGAGATGGATCTGCTGCCGGCGGACCGGCCCGCTGTCGTCTTGGAGGTGGGCGGCGGACTCGGCGATGTGGCCGCCGGGGTCGTGCCGGTGCTGGCGGGTGCGGGCCGGCTGGCCGAGTACGCCATCCTGGACCTGTCGCCTGAGCTGCAATCCGCCCAGCGTAAGCGGCTACGGGACACACGGCCGCCGGTGCGCCTCGTGTCCGGTGACGCCGAACGCTTGCGCCGGACAATCACCGAAGTCGATTTCGTCCTTTCCAACGAGGTCATCGGGGATTTCCGGACCATCGACGGCGTGCCCCGAACGTGGGACGGCCCGCCCATGGAGGGAGTCCCGCCAGACGATGCCCGCCACCGGCGCTACTGGGCGCTGGCCTGGAGCCTGGTCGATCGATATGGCCTCGACGTGCCGGAGGAGACGGACGCACCGTCCTTTGCGGTGAACTGGGGGGCCATCCGCTTCGTGGAAGCCCTGTGGGAGGTGCTCCCGCCGGGAGGCGGCGCCTTTCTGGTGGAGAACGCCACCTCGTTCGCCCGTCCGCTGGAATTGCCGGGTCACCGGGAATATTCCATCGGCGAGCGGCACTTGGTGCGGGTGCTCGATCGGCTGGGCTTTGGTTACCGCGCGGGCGATGTCGCCGATTTCCTCCATCCGGGCCGGTCGTTCACGATCATCTCACCCCGCCACATAGGGCTCTGGCTCGCCTCCCGGGTGGTGTCGCCGGATGACCGCCGGGCTTGGGAACTGTTCAACGACCCGGCTGTGGATTGGCCGGCGCGGGTTGCCTGCCTGCGGGAAGCCATGGGCGGGGATCTGCGGATCGACACGGCCGTGGCACCGGAGACGTTCGCCAGCTACCTGCGGACGGCTGGTTTGGAAGTGGGCCTTCCCGGCACAAACATCCTGGGCCGGCATTTCCGTTACTTCAGCCTGCAGAAACCCGTTGCCGCTGACACAGCGGCGGATTCGTGATGTCGCATCGGACGCGACCGCCGGGCGGCAGGTCAATCCTTCTTGTCGCGCAGGGCGCCGATTTGAACTTGGAGCGATCGAAGGACCTCTTCCACTGCGGCCGGCCCTCCTTTCGTCGCCGCCCGCAGGGCGTCCTGGGCCAGAGCGGCGAGCAACCGGGCCCGATGGGCGGCGGGATGGCGGCCGTCCGGATCGTGTCTCACCGCCTCGGCCAGATCCCGGGCGGCCTCCTCCAGCCGGCCCGATCGGAGCAGAATCTCGCCGCGGTTGGTCCAGGCGGCGGGGTCGCCGGGGGCCAGTTCCAGGCAGCGGGTGTAGTGGGCGAGGGCGGCCGGCAGGTTGCCCTCCTGCTGGCGGATGGCGCCGAGCATGCCGTGCACGTAAGGATTCTGGGGATCCAGCACCGCCAGGCCGGAAAAGATGTCCGCCGCCTGTTGCCAGCGCCCCTCGGTGTACAGGAGGTGGCCGGCATGAAGCAGCGCGGCGGTCTGCCGGGCGTCGAGTGACACCAGTTGGGCTGTCGTCAAATCGCCATTCAGCAGCTGGGTGACGACGTCCGGACGTTTTTTCTTGGGCATATCAGCCTCCTCGGTTGATTTCGAATTCAGAGCGGGCGGTTCCACGGCACGCCCAGGGACAGATAGTTGCCCCGCGCCTCCATCATCAGTCCGCCGCGGACCAATTCCGCCAAAACCTGACCCACCGCCTCGGATGAATCCGGGCGGATGCCGGCGGCGGTGGCGGCCGCCGCCACCGCGCGGAGCGGTCGGGCTTCGATGCAGGCTTCCCAAGCCACGGCGGCCAGGTCTTTCAACACGGTGCGGCGCAACTCGCCGATCCGCCACGGACCGGCCAGCGGGCGGTTGTCCCACAGCTCCACCATCCCCGGGCCGCGGCGGAATTGAAATTGGATCCGCCGGTCCCGATAGGCTGCCCGCCAGTCCGTCACCAGATCCTGCAACGGGCCCGCCAGATCGCGACGGTCCGAAAGCCGTCCCGGCCAGTCCCACTTGAAGTGGAAGGCCAGTTCCGCCAGACGGACCCGGTCGGGGGGGTAGACGTAACGGTACAGCGGTGTGGGGCGGACGTTCCGGATCCCCCAGCGTTCCGGATCTTGGAAGTAGGGACTGAAGCGCTGCAGGAACACCCGGCCGGCCTTGAGGGGCGGCGGCAGGTGGGTGATGAGCCGCGCCGCGGCCAGGGTTTCGGAGTAGAACGCCGCCTGCTCTCCCGGGATGCCGAACAACAGGTGCCAGGTCACGGCGATATCTTGCTCGGCGCACCACTTGAGCAACTGGATGTTCTGCAGCGCGGATGTTCCCTTGCCCATCAGGCGGAGCATGCCGTCATGAACGCTCTCGATGCCCGCCTCGACGGCGCGGACACCGGCGGCGCGGAGCTGCGCCACCTGGCGTCGAGTCAGGGTGGGACGGATGTCGTAGAACAGCCGGAAATCCAGGCCGTCCCTGCCCAGCCGCGGCATCAGCTCACGGAGCTGGCGGGGATCCAGCACGTTGTCCACCGCCTCGAAGTCCAGGCAGTCGTGGCGGCGGGCCTGGGCGCGCATCTCCCGCCGGAGTCGCCGCGGCGGCTTCGCCCGGAACGGCATGGCCTGGCCGTTCTGGCTGCAGAACGTGCAGGGCGACTTCTCGCCCCACCAGCAGCCGCGGGCGCCTTCGTACAGAATCCGGGGCTGGATGCGGTCGCGCAGCCCCTGTCGCCGCAGCTCATCGAAAAACGCGGCGTAGTCGGGGACGGGCGCGTCACGGAGCGGGATCAGTGGCGCCGGAGCGTCGGCGAAATGAAGGCCATCCGAATCGCGGCACGACACGCCCGGCAGACCGCGGATCGGCTCGCCGCAGCGCAGACGCCGGATCAGCTGCGGCAGGATCGCGTCCCCTTCGCCGTCGACGACGGCATCGATCCACTCGAACGCCCGCAGGTTCTCCCGGCCCATGGGTCCGGCCAGGTTCGAGCCGCCCATGACGATGCGGACGCCGGGCCAGCGATCCTTGATCCGTCTGGCCAGCAGCAGGCTGGCGACATGCTGAACGAACACCGACGTGAATCCCACCACGTCGTAATCCCCCCACGGGATCTCGGTGAGGCACTCGTCCAGAAACGGGGGCAGGATATCCCGGACGATTGCTTCGGTGTTCATGGGCAACTGGTCGAGGATGGCCAGAATGTCGCGGCCTTCGGTCCGGGTGATCTCGGCGAGACTGTTGGCCAGTTCACCCGAGCCGTACGTGCCGAACAGGTGCTGAGAGAACAGCCAGTCGCCGAGCAGGGTGACATTGGAGATGCACTCGTACAACCCGGGATGCATCCGGCCGGCCAGGCGGATGTTGAGGTGGTGGATGTCGGCGGCGTGCCTGTCGCGCCACAGGGCGCGTTTCAGCACGCCCAGAGCGATGGAGCCCCGGCGAGCCGAGGCCCACGGCATGCACACCAGAGCGACCCGGGGCATGGACGGAGCAGCCCGCTACTTGCCGCCGTCAAGGCGGTTGCCGTCGAGACTCTGCTTCAGGCCGCAAAGATCGCGCACACCGGTTTCCAGGCGGCCCAGGGCGCCGAGCTGCTCCCGAAGGCGGCCCAGCGCGTCCAGTCCCTCGGCCGAACGCATGTCGCGCAGTCCGGCCACGTCGCGCAGCGTGTCAGTGAGACCATCCAGGAACGGAGACGGCTCAATTCCGGCATAGATTCCAGGTCCTGTCTGCTCCGCCACGCCACTTGGTACAGTGCGCCGACCCACCTCGTCCAGTCCGTCGGGCATGGCGCGCCGGCCCACCTCATCGAGACCGCCCGGCAGGGTGCGCCGACCCACCTCGTCCAGACCGTCGGGCATGGCGCGGCGGCCCACCTCGTCCAGTCCGTCGGGCATGGCGCGGCGGCCCACCTCGTCCAGACCGTCGGGCATGGCGCGGCGGCCCACCTCGTCCAGTCCGCCGGGCATGGCGCGGCGGCCCACCTCGTCCAGTCCGCCGGGCATGGCGCGGCGGCCCACCTCGTCCAGACCGTCGGGCATGGCGCGGCGGCCCACCTCGTCCAGTCCGCCGGGCATGGCGCGGCGGCCCACCTCGTCCAGTCCGCCGGGCAGGGTACGCCGGCCCACTTCCTCCAACCCGTCGGGAATGGTACGCCGACCCACCTCTTCCAGGCCGTCAGGCATGGCGCGCCGGCCGACTTGATCGGCACCGTCGGGGATGCCGCGGCGACCCACTTCGTCGAGCCCGCCGGGCAGGGTGCGGCGACCCACTTCTTCCAACGTGTCGGGGATCCCGCGACGACCGACTTCATCAAGCCCACCGGGCATGGCGCGCCGACCCACCGCGTCCTGACCGGATAAATCACCGGCGCCGGGTGTCACCAGGGATAGCCCGCCCAGCAGCGGATTGAGCAACCCGTCCTGGCCGATGAGGCGATTCAGCAGTCCGCCGTCGAACACGCCGCCCAGCGATTGGGCCAGCCCGGCCGTCGGATCGAATCCCGGATCGGCCAGGATGTCCCGCACGGCGCCCAGGTGGGGTGATGCGCCAGCCACGGCGCTGAGAAAATTGGCCGGCGACGGAAACTCGGCCGCGCCGGCTACCGTCGCAAGCCCTGCCGGCGGGACCAGTCCCGGCGGCGCGAAACTCTGGATGACCTGGTCCAGCGGAACCGAGGCGGTCTGGGCCAGCGTGGCCGAGACACCCTGGGCGACCGAGTCCAGGCCGGAAGCCAGCGCCTCGAAATTTGACAACTGCATGAAACCGGACAAGGGACCGATTGACATGATACGCCTCCTCGCGAACGATGGGCTGCCAGATGATTATCGATGATACGCCAGAAAAGTTGCCAACGGGAAGGAATTGTACCGAAACGTGCGGTGAGTCTTCCGCTCTCGGGCGAAGGCCGAAAAATATGCCGCACCGGTTTGTGTCCGGTACGGCCGCGTGGATAGATGCGCGGCTGTGGTCCGTTGCGTCAGCGCCTGGTGCACTCCAGCATGTAAGCGACCGCGTCGAGATCCACGGCGCCGGTGATCTCCTCCACCGAACGCGTCAGGTCGGGTCGGTGGCTCATGATGGCGTCCTTGATCATGAAGGTGCGGAACTCCAGTTCCTTGGCGTCGAAGTAGGTGTATAGCACACAGCCCACAGCGCTCAGGCCGCAGAGGAACACCGTGTCCGCTCCCTGGTCACGCAGGATTTTTTCCAGATCCGTCTTCTTGAACGCGCTGGGATAGTTCTTGATCACCTTCAGATCGCCCGCCTGGATGGGAACGGTTTTCGGAAACTCGAACGGTTCGGACCCCGGAGGCGGCCCCTGCTTGGGATCGGTGTGATAGACGAAAATGATGGGATAGCCGTTCTTCCGGAACACGTCGATGGCGGCATTGATCATGAACATCCCAACGCCCCGGTGCTGTTCGGGGACGTAGCCGAGGTAGGCGTTCTGGATGTCGATGACCAGCAAAGCCGGCTTCCCTTTGGCCGGTACCGCCGGTGCCTCGCCGTCGGCCAGGACCGGCGCCAGCAGCGCCAGGGTCAGCAGCGCGAGCGTCAAGGATCGTTTCATGGTGTCCTCCCGGTTGGGTATCGATTGTGGCGGATGGATTCCGTCCTCTGTCCGTAGCATACGAATTTGATGCAGGCCGGGTTTCGGCCATCGCTGTGGGGTTGTCGGGAGTGGTTGCGACGATTGTTGCGGGTCGCGTACAATTCGGCAGCGACAACCGCACCCAGGAGCACTAATTGTGGGGCGTCGCGGAGGTGAGAGATGACGGATGCCAAAAACCCGGAACGGGACGTCCGCTGGATCGACATCAGCCGGCCGCTGGGGCCCGCCACCCGGGTGTGGCCCGGTGACCGTGCGGTGGAGGTCGTGACGAAGCGGAACTCCGTCGGTGACATCACCTGGTGCGTGTCCCGCCTGGCGCTGTCGGTGCATGCCGGCACCCATCTGGACGCGCCGGGGCACATGCTGCCCGGCGCGCCGGGTATCGGCGACTTTTCGCCGGCGCTCGGCTGCGGTCCCGCCCGGGTGATGGACACCGCCGGCGCCCCCGCGGACGAAGCGGCCGCGCGGCGGGCGCTGGGAGTCGAGCGAGTGCTCTTTCGGACGGGCACCTCACCGGTGGGCCGCGAGTTCGAGGGGCCGTTCGCCTTCATCACCGCGTCCGCCGCACGGGTTTTGGCGGACGGCGGCGTCCGTCTCGTGGGCATCGACACGCCGTCGGTGGACGCTTTCGGCGACGAGTCGGCTCCCGCTCATCGGATCCTGTTCAGTGCCGGAATCTACCTGCTGGAGAACCTTGATCTCGTCGATGCGCCGCCGGGCGAGTACCGGCTCTGGGTCACCCCGCTCCCCCTCGGCGACCTCGACGCCTCCCCGGTGCGCCCCTGGCTCCTGGCCGAGCCGTAGGCCGCATTCAACCCCCACGGGCCGGTGAACCGGATGAACAAAGATTGAGCTGCGAACGATAGCCGTCAACCGGGCATGGCACGGAGCCGGCGGGACGGAGCAGTGGGCGGACGAGGCGGTCGTCCCGTCCGCCGTGGAATTTGGTGCCCGCCTACATCAGTGCGCGGATGCCGAACTCGTGTACCAGGCGCCCGCCGAGATGTCCGGTGTTGATCAGCCCCCAGACACCGACCAGATAGAGGACCAGGTACACGGCGCTCGTCAGGACGAACGCTTTCGCCCCGAGTTCCTTTTTCAGGACGGCCGGACCGAACAGAATCAGGGCGTACAACACGGTGAGCGCGGTGAAGACGTTCCGGGTGGTTTCGCCCATCTCCTCGTGCTGCTCGATGACGGGCATGGTGGCCTCGGTCTTGTCGGCCAGCTCCCCGGCGGCTTGTCCGGTGGAAACGGCGACAAAGGCGGCGGCGGTGCCCAGCACCATCAGGATCAGAGCCGACAGGGCAAAGGCGCGGCGATGGACCGAGACGGCCATCGCCAGCACCAGGAAGATCGGCGCCACCAGCAGGAGGGCGATGGGGAAATGGACGATCAGAACATGCAGCGTGTCCCAGCTCGGGATCGGCGGTAACATGGTGGTGTGTGCGGGTGCGGGACCGGCTCTAATTCACGACCATGTACATGCTGATTGGCTCGAAGCAGTTGGGGCACTTGTCGAAATTGATTTGGGCGACGGTGTAGCCGCACTCGGTGCAGACCTGATAATCCGTCTTTTTACTGCCTTTCAGGCTGTCCAGCTTGGCCAGGATTTCCGCGTATATTTTGGCGTGCCCAGTCTCCGCCCCTTTGGCGAAATTGAAAGTCCGCAGGGCCGCCTTGTTTTTATCCTTTCTGGCGACCTCGATGAACGCAGGATACATCGTGTCGCGCTCGTACGATTCTCCCCCGATAGCCGCCTGCAGGTTTTCCCGCGTTGTCTTCACGACGGCTTTCTGAATGTCCGCTTTGGGAACGCCACCCATCGATTTGATCACCTGGGCATGGGTGTTTGCGTGGATCTCTTCGGCTTTGGACGCCGCCCGGAACAGGCTGGCGACGGCGCCGTACCCTTCCTCATCGGCCTTCTGGGCGAAGGCGAGATAGCGGGCGCGGGCGTTGCTTTCCCCGTTGAAAGCGGCCTGAAGGTTTTCCAGGGTGGTGCCGGCCGTCTCGGCCGCCTGCAGGACTCCGCTCAGGCCGAGGATCAGCAAGCCACTCAGGACGACACAGACGGAGGTTCGATTCATCCGGGACATGGACATCAATCCTCCTGAAGGAAAATTTTCGATTCCGGGAGATACTGCAACAGACTAGCATGATTCTCGATGCGTGGGAAAGTACACCATGAGCCGGCCGGGGGTGCCACCGGAAGAAATGTCAGGCCGGATTCTGAATGTGGATGCGGTTGTTTCGGATTCCGACGGTGGGTATGTTCCGCTGTCCGCAGCGGGCCGGCGGCGAAATCTGGCTTCCTTATTTCCGGCGGCGGCTTGGACCTTCTGGCGCTGATTCATCCGCTCCTGCACCAGCTTGAAGGCCAGGTAGTACTTGTAGATGTTGCTGACGTAGGTCACCGTCTCGCGGCCCACCCGCTTGACAACGATGATCTCGACGTTATGGAACCACTTGTTGGGATCGAGTCCGGCGGCGGTCGCCTCCTTCTGCAGCCGGGCGATTCGGTTGGGACCGGCGTTGTAGCAGGCGAACGCGAACAAGCCCTTGTTGATCCGGTCCATGGGCGCGTCCTTGAAATACTCGTCCATCATGAACCGCATGTACTTGACGCCGGCGTGGATGTTGCGGTCTTCCTTCTCGATATCGGGGATGTTCACTTCCCGGGACCGGGCGGTGGTGGGCATAACCTGCATGACCCCGATGGCGCCGACGGGACTGCGCACCCCTTGGTCCAGCCCTGACTCCTGGTACGCCTGGGCGGCGATCATCAGCCAGTCGAAATCGTATTGGCCGGCGTATTTCTGGAGCAGCGCGACGAGGGCTTTGAACTTCTTCACCTCCCGCTCGTTGGTGGAGTTCTTGATCCAGCGGGTGTCCTTCAGGGAACGCTGCAGGAGGGTGTTGGCGAACAGGGTGCCCATCTTGTGGGACTTGACGAAGGCGTTGACTTCCTTGGCCAGCCCGGGGCTCCCCTTGCGGAACGCTGCCGCGATGTCGCCGCCGGTGTTCACCGCCAGCGTTTCGTGCACCCGGATGTCCGGATAGATCTGAACCCAGAATCTTGCCAGATGGCTGTCCACCACCGTCGCCGGCAGCAGGCCGGCATTGACCATCTCCAGGATGTCTTCGTCCTCCAGTTGCTCGTCGGCCGCCCGGAGGAGGATCTCGGGCTGCTTGGTCTCGCGCCGTTCGGCATTGACCGCCTGCAGGTGCTCCCAGTAGCTGCTGGACGTCCGCACCCAGACTTCCCGGCTGGCGAGATCGTCTAAGCTCCGGACGTCCGGTCCAGCCGGGCCAGTGACCACGACCTCCTGAACGCCGGTCATGGCCGGATCGGAAAAATCCACCAGCTCCTGCCGTTCAGGGATGACGGTCAGGTTGCCCAGGGCCAGGTCGCCGCGGCCTTCGATCAGGTACTGGATCAGTTGGTCGCGGCGAACCGGGATGGCCACCACGTGGACCTTTAGCGCCCGGGTGCGGAGCTTCTGGTTGAGGACCTTCTGGAACTCCCGGAGCATTTCCGTGGCTATCCCGCGCTGGTCGCCCCGGTCAATGAAGAAATACGTTTTGCTGTAAGGGACCAGCGCCCGGATGTACCGGCGCTTGACCATGCCGTCGTGGTCGCCGGTCCATGGCGGCATGATGGGGGCGATGACGGGATCCTGATAGTCAGCCGCGGAGGCTTCGGCGGCGTGGGCGGTTGTCTCGGTCGCCGGTGCCGCCGCCGGCTGTTCGCCGGGACCCGCCGGCGACCCGCCGCACCCGAACAGGAGCAGAATCGCGAAGACCGCGGTGCCGGCGCTCCAAAGCAAGATTGGCGGCTTCCGCCGATGGTCGGAACTTCAGCTGGGAAATGAACACGCCATGACATCTCCCTCGATTGAGCATGGTCGCCCAACGCTCCGGTTTATTGCACCCGGTCCCGTCGAAACAAGGGACCGCCGGCCTTAGATACTGGCCATCTTGAAGGGAATGGACGAGTCAAATTCCCGGTTTCGGATAGTTCAAATTCACCGATTCCCCATCCCCTCATTCCCGGTTATTCGTATACTTCGTGATGATCGCCTCCCGCAGCTGCCGGAACATCGACGGGACCTCCGCCTGCAGACCGACGCAGTATCGAGTCAGGTAATCACGGGCCGCCGCCGGATCCTGTCCGTGCAGCCGGACCGCTTCGGCCTCCACCTCGGCCTGCCGGGCGAACATCTTTTCCTCCCATGGGTCGCGGACGGCGCGGACATCCTTGATGACCTGCTGGAACCGGAGGCCGGCCAGATTGTCCACGAAGTCGATGGCCCAGCGGGCTGATTCCTCGGAGAAGCGCTCGGGATCGTAGGTCTGGTAGCATGCGGCAGTGGCCGTTACTCCGGCGTAAAAGGGGACGTAGGGACTGAAGTAGGGATTGTCGAGGTACACCCAGTAGACGCCGCCCACCGGGTCGGGGAGCCAGCTTCGCAGCTGACAGACCATGCCGTAGTGGCCGCGGTGCCGGGCCACGGGGCGGCGGTTCGTCAGCTTCAACAACAGCCGCAGATCCTTTCCCGGGAACGGGGTGGCCAGCGGGCTCTTCACGAAGCCGCCCTTGCCGTCGGGCACCAGCCAGTTGGGGTCAGCGGTGAGGTCGTAGATGGTCCCCTCGAACACGGAGCGCTGGAATGCGATCACGTCGCGGACGGAAACGGGCCGCTCGGGCTTGACGGAGAACGGGTAGATGGACAGGGGCTCCACGTACTGGTAGTACGGGTTGATCCCCTTGAGCGGGTCGTCCGAGAGTTTCCGGTCGGGCCACTCGCGATAAGACGGGGCGAAGGTCGTGTGGAAGAGCCAGAATCGGCTCGTGGCGAACTCCTGCGGCAGAGGCGCGTAGATCTCCTGCCAGACAAACGGGCGGCCGGCGGCCGGATCGTACCAGCCGCGGTCGATGGCTGCCTGCCGCCAGTTGGCCGAGACCATGCAGTTTGCCGTGTCCTCCGGGTGGAGCTCCTTGAGGATGCTCCAGTTGGGGATCATGGTGGCGTGGTCGTCGGGCAGTCGTTGGGCAGCCCAGATGGCGCCGGGGGCCCCGCTGGCTTTCTTCCACTGCGGCCCTACGCCGAACACCTCCATGACCCACGCCTCGTTCGGGTCGCCGATGCAGAGGGTTTCGGAACCGTCGCCGCTGGAGCACAGGAAACCGTAGGCGGTGACCAGCTCCCCGATGAGACGCACCGCCTCGCGGGCGGTGCGGCAGCGCTGCAGGGCGAATATCTGCGCCTGCTCGATGGTCATGATCTGTTCGCACTTCCCTTTCTCGTTGGCCAGTTCCGGCCGCTGGTTGGTGGTGCTCTCGGCGATGGCCAGCTGGTGCTCGTTCATGTGGGAGTAGGCGGAACGAAAGTAGGCGTATGTCCTCTCCACCTGGGGGATGTAACCGAGGATCTCCGCAGGCGCCGCCAGCGGCTGGGCTGGATCCTGCAAACCCCAATAGACCGGGGCCTTCGCGCCGGGAGCGAAGGTCTGGGCCGGTACCACCCGGATACGGGAATCGGGGCCGCAGTCTGTGTGGGAGACGATGACGGAGCCGTCGACGGAGGCTTTCTTGCCCACGCCGATGACGGTGCAGCCCCAGGCTGCAGATGCGCCGGCGGCCAGCGCCAGCAAGATCAGGAGGACGACACGGTGCTTCATGGAGGAAACTCTCCTACCGGGGATCGAGCCATGAAGAGACAGGGTACACAAAGATGGGTGGGAGGCCAATGGAAAAGAAGATCGGTGAATGGGTGAATTGGTGAAAGAGGAGGTCTGAGCAGTTGTGGCATATCGGTTTGAGTGCGGTCAGGCGCCTGGAGGCAGGATCCGATCTGTGTGACCGAATTCCTCTTGACTTGGCGAATGGCCGGGATAGGCTGGGTGCAGTCTGATGGTTGGAGAATCGCATGATCGCTTCACCGGGGCGGATCGTTTTGCTGGCCGGCATCGTCGTGCTGAGTTTCGTGGCGTGCGGGCCTGATTACCGCAACGTGCGCGAGTACCCCATCGCCGGCGGGCCGTGCCGGGCGCTGGCGGTGGCGGCGTGTGAGGATGGCGACGCGCTGGGTTGGGTTGACGCGGCGGGGAATTTCCACCTCGTGTGGGCGGAGACGGACCTGTTGGCGCAGATCCAGTCCGTGGCCATCGCCCCCGACGGCGTCCGCGTGGCGATCGTGTCGGTGGGGGAAGGACACCCGGTCATGACAGTCTATCGGGTGGCCGATCTCGTGGCCGGCGGCGGCCGGATGGGGGCGCGACTGCCGGCCGAGACGTCCGTCGATCCCTATCCCCTCACCATCGAGGTTGTCAGGTGGCTTGACGCCGACACCGTCGAGTTCAGCTCAGCCATCGATTTCACCCGCTTCGACAGGGCGTTGCGCCGGGGCGGATACGATGCCTCCGGCGGCGAGCCGCCGGTGCGCACCTGGCGCTGGCACCTGCCTTCTGACGCCATCACCCCGGCACCCTGAACGTTCGCACCCTCTCTTTCGATTCACCGGTTCTCCGATTCTCCCGCTTCCCGACCAATTCCAGAAACGCCGTGGCAGCGTGGCTGAGCTGCCGGCGGGCCGGATAGACCAGCCGGATCTGGCGCTCCACGTCGAGCTCCTTGACCCGGATGGCGCGGAGGACCTCCTGCTGCAATTCCTGCACCACGCACATCCGCGGCAGGAAGGCGACGCCCTCGTCGCGCTGCACCAGGATCTTGATGGTTTCAATCGTGGGCATCTCCAGATCCATGTGCAAGGGGACCCGGTGTTGCTGGAAGGCCTGCAGAACGAGTTCGCGGTAGGGGGAGTGGACGTTGTGGGCGATGAACGTCTCCATGCCGAGCTCCGCGATGGAGATGGATTTGCGACGGGCGAAGCGGTGACGGGGCGAGACGACGAAGGCAAGATGATCGGTAAACAAGGGCGTCGACTGAATCTGCTCATCGGCCGGGCGGTAGCTGATGACGCCGAGTTCCAGATCGCCGTCCACGATCTGGGTGGGGATTTTGCTGGACAGGCACCGCCGCACTTGGACCTGAACCCGGGGGTAAAGCCGCCGGTATTGCATGATGTGGCCGATGAGATAGAGGGTGGTGGATTCGTTGGCGCCGATGGACAGCCGGCCGGCCCGGACATCGTGCAACTCGGCGAGGGCGGTCTCCAGCTCGCGCTCCATGTTCTCGAACCGGTTGGCGTACTCCAGGACCATCCGTCCCGCGTCGGTGAGCACCGGCTCCTTGCCGGTCCGGTCGATGAGCTTTTCGCCGAGTTCGCCCTCCAGCCGCTGGATAGCCAGCGACACCGCCGGCTGGGTGCGCAGGGTCTTCTCCGCCGCGCGGGAGAAACTGCGCTCGCGGGCCACGGCCATGAAGATCTTCAGGGTGTGCAGGTCCATGTTAAGGAGCTCCTGATGACATTGTATAAATATTTATAATTAAAATATGTCAAATAATAATTCAAGGAAATTATTCAACAGTCAGGCGTTCCAGAGATAGTGGATGCGGCAACCTGTCGACGATAAAGACGTGACAGGCCAATTGGTTTCTACGCTGAGTGAATATGGCCATTGATACGGTTTATTGAAATGCGGGAAGGTGATGCTTTGGGTTGTTGAAGTTTATTAAATAATAGAAATTAATTTATAAATGTAAAATTATAAATTTGACATATTTTTAACCTCCTGTCACCCTCGGCGGAAATACTGCGCCTGTCGCCGGCCGGCTTCCGGCGGCGCCGGGCCCGGGAGGTGAATCATGAACGATCGGATCACGGTTTTTGACACCACATTGCGCGACGGGGAACAGGCGCCGGGATGCAGCATGTTCAAGGGCGAGAAGCTGAAGATGGCGCGCCAACTCGTCGAGTTGGGCGTGGATATTCTCGAGGCGGGCTTCCCCATCGCCTCAGACGGCGACTTCGAGGCAGTGGCCGCGATCTGCCGTGAGCTGCCAGCGGCTCGGGTGGCGGCGCTGGCCCGGGCGTGTCCGCAGGATATCGAGCGGGCGGCCCGGGCGCTGGAAGCGTCGCGCCGGCCCCGCATCCACACGTTCATCGCCACGAGCGACATCCACCTGGTGTACAAGCTCCGCAAGACCCGGGAACAGGCCCTGGAGGAGGCGGCAGCCGCCGTGGAGCAGGCGCGCCGCTATGCCGACGACGTGGAGTTCTCCGCTGAGGACGCCGCCCGCTCGGATCCCGACTTCCTTGAACAGGTGTGTCGCACGGTGGTCGCCGTCGGAGCCGCCACCGTCAACCTGCCGGACACGGTGGGCCATTGCCTGCCCGAGGAATACGCCGCACTCATCGGCCGCATGGTCCGCACCGTTGATGGTCAAGCCACGGTGAGTGTGCACTGCCATAACGACCTGGGACTGGCGGTGGCCAACTCCCTCGCCGCCGTCCGAGCCGGCGCCCGGCAGGTGGAATGCACTGTCAATGGGATCGGCGAACGAGCGGGCAACTGCGCGCTGGAGGAGGTGGTGATGATCCTGAAGGCGCGCCAGGACGCGCTGCCGTTCGACACCGGGGTGGTGACCCGGCAACTCTATCCGTCCAGCCGGCTGCTGACCGAGCTGATCGCCTTCGGGCCGCAGCCCAACAAGGCCATCGTCGGCGCCAACGCCTTCGCCCACGAGGCCGGCATCCACCAGGATGGCTGGTTTAAGGAGCGCACCACGTACGAAATCATCGACCCGGTGGAGGTGGGCGTACCCGAGAGCCGGATTGTGCTGGGCAAGCACAGCGGCCGTCACTCGCTGGACCGGCGCTGCGAGGATCTCGGCTTTAACCTCACCCAAGACCAGCTGGACGCGGTGTACCGGGCGTTCACCCGGGCGGCCGACCGGAAGAAGGGGCTGACCGACGACGAGATCGCCCACCTGGTCCGGGATGTCCTGTTCGGGCGCTGGAAATATGCGCCGGCTCCGGAAGCGCCGGAACCGGACGACTGGACCCTGGCGCCGTCCTTCTACCTGTGAGGCGGCGATGGATCTGAACATTCTCGTTCTGCCCGGCGACGGCATCGGACCGGAGGTCACCCGTGAGGCGGTGAAGGTTCTGGAGACGGTGGCCGGCACCGGCGGTCATCGGTTGGAGGTCACCGACGGTGTAATCGGCGGAGCAGCGCTTTGCAGCACCGGTCACCCCCTGCCGCCGGAAACGCGGGATCGGGCCCGGAAGAGCGGAGCCGTGCTGCTGGGGGCGGTGGGATCGCCGGCGTTCGACGGGTTGCCCCCCCAGCGGCGGCCGGAACAGGGGCTCCTGGAGTTGCGGCGGACGATGGGTGTTTACGCCAACCTGCGTCCGGTGCGCGCCTGGGCGCCGCTGGGCAATGCGTCGCCGCTGCAGGAGACGGTGGTGGCCGGAACGGATCTGCTCATCGTGCGGGAGCTTACGGGCGGTCTCTATTACGGTCGGCCGCGCGGACTGTTCGGCGACGGTGCAAGGGCTGAAGCCGTCAACACCATGCGGTACAGCCACGCTGAGATCGATCGGGTCGCCCGGATCGCGTTTGAAGAGGCGCGCCGCCGCCGCCGGAAAGTCACCAGCGTGGACAAATCCAATGTCCTGGAATGTTCCCAGCTCTGGCGGCGGGTGGTGGCGGAGGTGGCCGCGGATTATCCGGAAGTGGAACTGGAGCACCTGCTGGTAGACACCTGCGCCATGCAGCTTATCCTCAATCCCAACCGATTTGACGTGCTGCTCACGGAGAACATGTTCGGCGACATCCTCAGCGACGAAGCCGCGGTGCTGGTCGGATCCATCGGCCTGCTTGCGTCGGCGTCCCTGGGCGACGCCGGTCCGGGCGGCGGCCGGGTCGGGCTCTACGAACCGGTCCACGGTTCGGCGCCGGGCCTGGCAGGCCGGGGCGCGGCCAATCCGCTGGGCGCCATCGGTTCGGCGGCGGCGCTGCTGCGGCTCAGCTTCGGTCTGGCGGCGGAGGCGGACGCCGTGGAAGCGGCCATCGCCGCGGTGATCGGCAACGGCGTCCTGACCGCCGACCTGCGGCCGGACCAACCGGCGGGGACGGCCGAAGTGGGCGACGCCGTATGCGCCGCCCTGCGGAGGGCGGCATGAGCGCGCCGCGGACGCTGTACCGGAAGATCTGGGACGCCCACGTGGTGGTCCAGCCGCCCGGAGCTCCGGCGATCCTGTACATCGACCGCCACTACGTCCACGAGGTGACGTCGCCGCAGGCGTTCACCGGACTCCGCCGCCGGGGCCGCGAGGTGCGGCGACCGGAACGGACGGTGGCCACCGCCGACCACAGCGTGCCCACGGGTCCCGCCGACGGACCGGCGGACCCCCAGGCGGCCGCCCAGGTGGCGGAGCTGGAGGCCAACTGCCGGTTCCACGGCATCACCTGCTACGGACCGGGTCACCCGCACCAGGGCGTCGTGCATGTCATCGGGCCGGAGTTGGGCCTGACCCTGCCCGGGATGACCATCGTCTGCGGCGACAGTCACACGGCCACCCACGGCGCGTTCGGCGCCCTGGCCTTCGGCATCGGCACGTCGGAAGTGGAGCAAGTCCTGGCCACCCAGTGTCTGCTGCAGCGGCCGTCGAATACGTGCCGCGTGGAGATCGCCGGCCGGCTGCAACGCGGGGTAACCGCCAAGGACCTCGTGCTAGCGCTCGTTGCGGCGCTCGGCACGGGGGGCGGGACCGGCCAGGTGCTGGAGTATGCCGGCGCGGCGGTACGGGCGCTGTCCATGGAGGAGCGGATGACGGTGTGCAACATGTCCATCGAGGCGGGCGCCCGTGCCGGTCTCGTTGCGCCTGACGACACCACGTTCGAATACTTATGCGGCCGGCCGTACGCGCCGCAAGGCACAGCGTGGGAATCCGCGGTGGCCGCTTGGCGGCGCCTGCCATCGGATCCGGAGGCGGTCTACGATCGCGTTGTCTCTCTTGACGCGGGCGCGTTTGAACCCATGATCACCTTCGGCACCACCCCGGCCATGGGCATGCCCATCACCGGAAACATCCCCGATCCGGACGGAGTGGGCGATGCAGAAATCCGGCAGAGCTTGAGCAAGGCGCTGGATTACATGGGCCTGCCGGCGGGACGGCCGCTGCTGGGCCACCCGGTGGATGTGGTGTTCATCGGCAGCTGCACCAATGGCCGACTCGGGGACCTCGCGGCCGCGGCCGCGGTCTTCCGCGGCCGGCGTGTGGCGCCCGGCGTGCGGGCACTGGTGGTGCCCGGCTCCCGCGCCGTGAAGCGGGCGGCCGAGGCGGCGGGCCTGGACAAGGTGTTCCAGGCGGCAGGAGCGGAGTGGCGCGAGCCGGGCTGCTCCATGTGCCTGGCCCTGAACGGCGACCGGGTGCCGCCGGGCGCCTGGTGCGTCTCGACGAGTAACCGCAACTTCGAAGGCCGGCAGGGGAGCGGCAGCCGCACGCTGCTGGCCGGGCCGCCGGCGGCGGCCGCGGCCGCGGTCACCGGGGTGGTGACGGACCCGCGGATCTTCCTGGAGGGATGAAATGGACAATCCAGCCCAAGGGCATGTCCCGTCCGTGTTTCCGTCGCCGCTGGCCAGCCGTTACGTGGTCCTGCCGGTGGATCAGGTGGACACCGATCAGATCATGCCGGCCCGCTTCCTCACCGCCGTCGGCAAGGACGGTTTCGGGAAGCGCCTGTTTCACGACTGGCGGTACGACGCCGCGGGGAATCCGCGGGCCGATTTCGTCCTCAACCGGCCCGATGCCGCCGGCGCCGCCGTGCTGGTATCGGGCGAGAACTTCGGCTGCGGCAGCTCGCGGGAACACGCGGCATGGGCCCTGGTCCAGTTCGGTTTCCGGGCGGTGATCTGCCCGTCGTTCGCCGACATCTTTCGGCAGAACGCCCTTCAGAACGGATTGTTGCCCGTCATTGTCCCCGGTGACTGCCACCACCGCCTGGTGGAGTGGGCGAGAAACGATCCGGCTGCGCGCCTCACCATCGACCTGGCGGCCCGGACGGTGATCACGCCCGATGGCCAGGCGGTGGGTTTTCCCCTGGACAGGTTCAATCAGATCCGGCTTCTGGAGGGGATGGACGACATCCAGTTCATTCTCCGCTACGATGCGGTGATCGAGGCGTTCGAAAGCGGCGGGCCGCGATGCGGGGTATCGGTGGCTGACCCGCCCGATCCGATGTCCCCTCATTGAGGCGACGACCTCAACAGCTGGTGAATAACCTAGGGTTTCGTCTGCCGGGAGTCGGGAACGAAGACGAGGGATTCGGAATTCAGGCAATAGCGAAGTCCCGTGGGCGCCGGGCCGTCGTCGAAGACGTGGCCGAGATGGGCGCCGCAGCGGGCGCACAGGATCTCTTCGCGGGTCATGCCCCAACTGATGTCGGTTTCGGTCCGAATGTTCTCAACCGCCACCGGCCGGAAAAAGCTGGGCCAGCCGGTGCCGGAGTCGAACTTGGCCCGGGCGTCGAACAGCGGCAGGGCGCAGCCGACGCAGTCGTAGCGACCCGGCTGCTTGTGATCGTGGAAGCGCCCGCAGAACGGTCGCTCCGTCCCTTTGCCACGGGTGATCCGGTACTGCTCGGGGGTGAGCTGCCGCCGCCACTCGTCGTCGCTCTTGACCACTCGCGGCATCTCCGTGGGTTCCGTGAGCCGTCCGTCGTCACCGATGAGCCGAACCGTAACGGTTAAATCCGCCATGCTTTCCTCCGATGTCCCGCGGCCGGCGCGTTCGAGAGCCGCTTCGGCCCAGCCGGGGCGCGCCACGGCGATGAAAACCACCCAGCTCAAAGCTGCGGCGGTCGCCGCTGACACCATCAGCCAGAATCGTCCCGGACCCGTCATGACCGCCTCCCGGCCAAAGTTGTTGCTGTTGCTCTTATGGATTCCACCGTCTACGTGGCGGCGGAATCGTTTTCTAAGATGCGCAGTGGATGAATCGGGTTGCACCGCGGCCGGAGCAGGGTTCAAGTGTTCCCGGTGGGATCAATCCGCCCTCAGCGTGTTCTTCCGCTGCGCCAGATAGGCTCGGGCGGGAAAGGACCGGGTGCGGGTGCGGTCCACGAACAGGGTGAACGCCATCTGGTCCAGCGGGTCGAATCCGGCCGGGGTGAGCCAACCGACGATCTGTCGCTCGCTGTGGCGGTACATGGTGACGGGCCGACCGGTGTGGGTGAGCGCCGCCTCGACCACCCATGATGTGTGTTCACAGCCGGCCCGGTCGCCCACCACAAACACGAAGAATCCGCCCGGGCGGAGGATCCGGGCGACTTCCCCGAATACCGGTCCCAGCCTCCGGAAGAATTGGAACACTCCCACGCAAACAACGCCGTGCACGCTCCGGGCGGGGCAGGGGTAGGGGATGTGGCGCAGATCGTGCCGGATCAAATCGGTCAAACCTTTGCGGCGGCACGAGTCCAGCATTGCCGGATCTTTGTCCAGGCCGTGCACGATGAGACCGGCCTGGTGGAACCGCGCGGCGGCCAGGCCGGTGCCGATCCCGATCTCCAGAAGCGTCTGACCCGGCTCGAGGTGAGGATGCATGAGGTCGAAGGCGATTTCGGGCCCGCGCCAGCCAGTGGCCTCGGCCTCGGCGTCGTAAGCGTCCGGGCCGGCGGCGGCGGACAAGTGACGATTGAACCGGGACATGGTGGATCGTTTCCTCAAAAAAAGCGAATCGTCCATCCAGTATACGCAAACTCGGACCATCCGGCTGACAAACATAGGTGGGGATGATGCCGTGGCGCCGGCTGTTCCCGTACTGCCGGCGGCATTCAGTCTGTGGTATGCTTGGCAAGGCGATCGTTTCGGCAATTCCATAGAAAGAGGTGTTCCGATGCGCCTGATTCTTGCAAATGTGCTCCTGTGCCTTGTTCTGGGTTTGGCCGCCTGCACGTCAACCCCGGCGCCGCCCGCTCCGGCGGCGGAACCGGCGGCGGCTGAGCCAGACTTCGACATCGCTCCGGACCAGGTCCGGCTGGAAACCGTCTACGTGTCAGCCACCGGCGAACGCCTCAGCGCCCGGTTCGACAACGTCGCCGACGCGGTGACGGTCACCCTGCCGAGCGGCCGTACAGTGACTTTGCCTCGCGCCGTCTCCGGCTCGGGCGCCCGCTACAGCGATGGCACCGATACGTTCTGGGAGCATCACGGCGAAGGAACTTTCACCACGGGTGAAACAACCGTCTTTCAAGGCAAAGCCGAGGAGGACGACTGAGCGGCCTGAAGGTGCACCAGGTTGAGAGGCGGTGGCGCCTGACACTCATCGGGTGGCTGGGTGCGGGTGTGGTTGCCTCGATGGGGGCGGCCGGGTATTTGGCTGCGGCGCAGGAGGCGGCGGCAGTGAGTGAAGCGACAGAGTTCCGGGCGCGGTGCAGCGCGGATCTCGCGCAACCCCTGCAGCAGGCGTTCGCGCGGGCCGTGGCCGCCGGTACCCGACGATTCATCCTGACCATCGCGCCCGGGAAGTATCGGGAGTTCGCCCTGTCGCTGCGGGATGATCGCGGCCCCGCTGGGATGGCGCTGGTGGTGGCCGGTGAGGGCGACGCGCCGGTCGCCCTCGACGGCATCGCGCTGCAGTTGGCGGCGGACCGGGTCAGTATTCGCAACCTGGTGCTGCAGGGGAACCGCCGCCCCGCCGCCGTCCTGGACGTCCGGGTGGCGACCGAATTCACGGGCGAACGCTTGGCGCTCATCGACAACGAATGCCAGGATCCCACCGGCACCGAGCCGCTGGTTCGCCTCGCCGCCTCCGGGTCCCGAGGCGCCACCGCCCGGGCGACCCTCCGGCATGCCTGGCTGATCGGTAATCGCATTGCGGGGCAGGCCCCGTTGCTGGCCACACCGCGGACGGGGCGCGCCGACCTGGCGGAGCTCCGGCTGGAGGGGTGCGTGTTCTCAAGCAACGCGGCTGCCCATGCCCTGGAACCCTGGTTCACCCGCCAAACCGCGATCACGAACTGCCTGCTCGCCGAGCATCGGTTGGGTGGTGCGTGGTTGCGTCTGGTCAGTCCGCTGGCGCGGGTCCGTCTCGAGGGCGGCATCGTCACCAACGCCAGTGCACTGGTATGCTATGAAACCGGACCCGACGTCACCCGAACCGATTTCCCGGTTGTGGAGGCGCGAGGCGTGACGCTGCATCTGCTGGCCGCGCCCGATCCAACCGTGGTGCACGGCCAGAACACCACGCTGGCGCCGCCGCTGGAACGACTGCCCGATCCTGGTGCGCTGGCGGACCGGGCCCGTCGAGGGCAACCACCGGATTTGACAGACTGTTTGCAGTTTGTCCGGGACTGATGAATCGGGTAAACGGATGGATCGCCGATATTGTGGATGATAACCAAGGAGAAATAGATGATCAACCATTATGCTCGTACCGGCGGCATCAACAGGCGTCGTTCGACCCTCTATCTGTGTCTGGCTGGATTGCTCGCCACGACAATGTTATCTTCTCCGGTGGCAGCTTATACAGTCACTTTTCTCGCGTCTGGACCCGGGCAGTTGCAGGGGGATACTGTACAGACGGTGCCGCCGGGCGGCGATTGTACGCCGGTCCGAGCAGTGGCTGACGGCGGCAATCTGTTCTTCTGTTGGTCGGGTACGGGAGGCTTTGCCAACACGCGATTAAACCCGCTCACCATCCAGAATGTATCGGCTGACATGACCCTGACCGCTTCTTTCGGAGCCAATCCAGGTCCCGTTCATGTGTTAACCGAACCGGGCGGAGATGTCGTTCTGATCGGGCAAGAAAGCCCTTTGAACACCTCGGGCGCGCTCTTTTATGTTGAAGGCCGTTGGGGTGTCAACAGCACATACGGACACATGTATTTCACATACCCGAATGTATGTCCAGGGGCGAAAGTGCTCGCCCATCAGCTGCTGGCAATCCCTTGCGACGGAACGACGGGACATATCTACGCCGACTATGGCTTTCAGGTGCAAGCCCGGCAGTATCAATATTCCATAGCTGCCGACCAGTCGGGCGAACGGGGCTACATCTATTACGCCATAGAATACGAGATCGAAGACCCGGCCGGTTGGCTGGTGATCCTGCGATCACGGGGAAGCGGCCACGGGACCGAAAACGCCCATTTCAATGTGTATTTGGGCCATCCCGACGCCGACCGGACCACAGGATTTCTAGGCGACCCCGTCTGGTGCGTCTTCGAGACGGATCCGTACACCGCCGCCGAGCTGTCGGTGAATGAGAGCGAGATCTGGGGCGACATGCCGACCGGGGAACCCGCCCAGCGGGCACAATACTGGCTGGACGTGGATGGCGGCTCCGACATGGGCGGGCGATCGTTCCATCTAATCACCGCCGGACCGCCTTTGGCCGGCGTGGTCACCGCTCATCTGGGTTCCTCCTTTATCACAAGTTTCGACATTCAATTCGCCTCGGCCCCGCCAGGTGACCCCGACCGAGTCATCTTGGAGCTTACCCTGGAGCCGTTCGTGATCCGGGAGGAGCGATCCGTCTACCTGGACCTGGCACGGTACCTGGCGGAAATTTCGCCGCTGCCGGCAGGATTGGACGGTGACCTGAATGGCGATGGAAGGATCGACGCCGCGGACCTCGTGCTGGGAAAATAGCCGCGGCCAGCCGATTGTCTGGGCGTGAGTAATTGGATGCGGCCCCGGCGTCCGTTCGCCGATCAGCCGGAAATGGTGGACGATCTCTTTATTGAATCCACCGAAACATGGGAAGCTGTGGCTGTCGGTGAACGAATTTCCGAACACGTCGTGCCGTGCTGCCGGACGTCCCGCCAGGAGAGTGTCCAGCCCACTCCGCCTACGGCTTGGTCGGTTCGGCAGCGGGAGGCGCGGTGTAGTAGTAGCCGCGGCGGTAGCGGGGGCGCAGCGCCGGATCGTCCACGCGCACCTCGATGGTGTGGAACTCGCCGGGTTTGAACGTGGCGAAATCGGGCTGGTAGCCCAGCGTGTAAGTATAGGGCAGTTCGGCGGCGATGGCGCGGTAAATGCCCGGCAGCTCCTCGTACGAACCCACCTTGAAAAACTTGCCGCCGGAAGTCTCGGCCAGCCGTGCCAGCCGCTGATGGGCCAGGCGGTACGAGGTCTCCAGCACGGCCGGCGCCGGGTACTGCTGATGCATGGACTGGGTCCATTGCGGCTCCACGCGGCCGGTGCGGCTGGCGGCTTCGCCCTGGGCGTGCTCGTAGTACTGGCGGCGGGACAACTGGTAGACATCCTTGTCGGCGTCGGCCAGCGCCTGCTTCATGTTGTCCACCGTCAGAACGAAGAAGGTGGCATCGGAAGCCAGCGCCGTTGTGAACGCGTCGCTGAAATCCTTCAGGCTCTTGTTGTCGATGCCGTCGGTGTACAGCACGACGATGCGTCGACCGGGCGTCCGCTGGATCACATCGCGGGTGGAGAGGAAGATGGCGTCGTACAGGGCGGTGCCCCCCATGGCGTCGAGGCGGTCCTGCACCAGGGCCGCCTTCTCGCGCCAGCCGGTTTCGAAGTCGGCCAGCAGGCTGACGTCGTCGTTGAAATGGACAATGGCCAGACGGTCCTGGGGGCGGGTGTCCTGCAGCCGACGCAGGAAGTCAATGGCCCCCTGCTTGATCAGACTCATCTGTTTGTAGGTGCTGCCGCTCGAATCGATGATCATGACGATGTTCAAACGCTGGGCGGCTTCCTGAAACGCGGCGATGGCCATCTGTTGGCCGTTGTCGAACACCTTGAAGTTGTCCGCCTTGAGCCCGGCGACGGGGAAGCCGTAGCTGGTGAGCACCGTCACGTTCACCAGCACCATGGACACGCCGGTGGTCACCGTGTCGGCGGCCTTTGCCGGTTCCTGTGGCTGCGGGTGTCCGGGTGGGGCGACCGCCAGTGCGGCCAGAAGCATAATAGTGACGACTTGACGCACGGGTTCCCCCTCACGGAAGGCTTTTCAGCAGGTTCTCGATCTCATTGACGATGGTCCAGAACGCCTGTGGCGGCTTGTCCTTGGCGCTGGTCCGCATGTGCACCTGTCGGCTTCGTCCGTCGAACACGACGTCGAGTTCGATCGTCAACGGATTATCGATGTCGCCGTCGCCGTAGCGTTCATTGAGCTGGAACAGCCCGGCTCGGTCCATGATCTGGATGAGCGCCCAGAGACGGTCGGCCGACACCACCGTCTGGCGGGTGATGGCACCCCGTTCCAGGACCACCAGGGTGCCGTTGGCCCGCAGGCTGAGCAGGAAATCTTCAGGCGGTTGTCCGCCGCTGCGGCGGTACAGCAGCCGGAAGTCGCCCAATGCGTCGCCGGGGGCGGCGGGTGGCGGCGCAGCCTCCGGCCGGCGCGCCGCCGGTCCGAGGGCCACGTCCACGAGTTCCAGCTCCACGGGCGGCCGGTCTTCGCGCGGCACCACGGTGCGGATCAGGCCGAGTCCGGGCACGATCAGGCCGCGCAGTTTCCAGGTGCGATCCTCCAGCGCGCGGTACTCCAGACAGGTGCTGAACTGGCCCACCGGCGTGCTGGCGGGCTTCTCCGCCGGCAACAGGCGGCGCGTGCCGCCCACGCCCAACAGGCTGCGCTCGCCCTGCGGCGTCCATTCCCGATATTCGGCGGTGGCCGGATCCCAACGGATGAATCGGCTGTCCCCCAGCTGCGGCTCGCCGCTGGCGTCCAGGCAGTCGATGTCGGGGAAAAAGGAGATGATGTAGTACTCCCGACCGCCGGCCGTCGCCAGCCCGGTGATCTGGCTCTTCAGGAGGGGGCCGCCGCCCGCTGCGCGATAGGTCCAGGTGTTGTTCAACTCCAGCGGGAGGAAATAGGGTTGCATGCCCAGCTGGTGGAGTTTGGTCTGGATGACGAACTTCTGGACGTCGGTCAGGATGCCGTGGGGCAGGCAGTGCAGCTCGGCGAAGGCGATGTACTCGCCGTCCTCGACATAGTCGCGCTGGTACTCCCACTTCTCGGTGAACGTGTATTGCTGGCCGGGCGCGAGGATCAGGTCACTGTAGCCGATCTCGAAGTTGCGCCCCCACGACCATCGCCACAGGGTGGTCTGCTGGTCGGACGTCATCACGGCGAAGTCATATTTTTGGCTGGACGGGAAACGGACCCGCAAGGGCTTGTCGCTGCGGTTGGCGAGATACAGCGTGAAACGCAGGGTCGGCCCCACATGCACGAACTGGAATTCGGTGTACGGCTGGCGGTTTTTGGTGTTGAGGATCTTACGCGGGGGGAAGTCCAGCACCTGGCCGTCGTCGCCCGCCAGGATGCGGTAGCGGGTGAACTGGAGGATGGTGTCCGCGCCGATTTGGGGATCGAGCACCTCGATCCGGCAGTTGGCGTACTTGAAACAGATCGCCCCGTCTCCCTCGATGAGCAGGCGCCGACCGTCGTCGGCCGCCAACCACGTCCGCTCGTCCGCCTGGCGGATCACGCCCCGGAGCGGCGCGCCGCCGTCGGTGTCAGTCGGTGCGGCGGCCGCGGCCGCCAGCGAAACGGTTAGACAGGCGAGGATGCAGATGGCGAGCGGTCGGATCATTCACTCCCCCATCACATGGAAGACCACCGACCGCCGGCGGGGTCGGTTGTCGAAATCCAGCAATACGACCTGTTGCCAGGTGCCGAGAACGGGACGGGCATCGTCGACGGGCAGGGTCAGGGCGGGGCCCAGCAGAGCCGCCCGGACGTGGGCGTAGCCGTTGCCGTCGCCCCAGCGCCGGTCGTGGTGGTAGGGCACACCGGCCGGTGCCAGCCGCTCCACCGCTTCGCGTAGGTCAGCCAGCGCGCCGTCCTCGTACTCGATGGTGGTCACGGCGGCGGTGGAGCCGGGCACGCACACGGTCAGCTGCCCCCGGCGGACGCCGGCGGAGGCGACGCAGGTCGCCGCGTCCCCCGTCAGGTCGAGGATGTCGGTGCGGCCGGTGGTCTCGTAGGTGCGCGTTTCGGTGTGGATGATCATGGCGGAGTGTTTCCCTGTGTCCCCGATTATTGCACCCGGACGACCTCGGCCCGGTTTTCTGGAACCTGGATTTTGAGCACGCGCCCGTCGTCGTACCAGACGTTGGCGGTGAGTTGGGTGCTCCGGACCCGGAACCGGTGCGGCCGTCCCTTGAGACCCTCGACGCGCTCCCGACCGAGGTGCTCGATCACCATGGGCCCGGTCCCCCGCTCGCCCATCTGAGGGATGAACACCTGGACGGTCTGGGCGCCCTTGAGCTCCAGGTTGTAGCGGGACAGGAGCATCGCCCAATGGCAAAACACGTTGTCGTCGAGGATGGTCACGTCGGGCGCCAGCACGGCCGCCTCCGATTTCTGCGACGTGCCGAGATCGAACCGGCAGATGGCCAGCCGCAGCTTGAACTCCACCTGGAGGCTTTGCTTCATGACGCCCACCTGGCTGGTGAGCTGATAGGAACGGGGCGCCAGGTTGCGGTCTAGGACCAGGGTGCTGGTCTGGACGACGTCGCGGGTCAAGGCGTCCTGCAGCACCCGGAGCGCAGTGGCGGCCCGGACGGTGCCCGCGCCATCCAGCAGAGAGATTTGGAAATCTTCACTGCCCACGGGACGTCCATCGCGATAGACCGCGAAGGCGCCTCGGTCCATCAGGTCCAACGCCGCACCCGATATCGCCGTCGCGGCGCCGATCCAGGCAAACAGGATGGTGCGAAACAACGGCCGCCTCATTCCCGCCCCCGGTTCTTCATGATCTTCTCGATCTCGCGCTTTTCGGTCCGCTCCTGCTCGGTGCGGCGCTTGTCCACGGTCTTCTTGCCCCGGCACAGCCCGAGTTCCACCTTCACCCGGCCCTTGGGGTTGAAGTAGACCGACAGCGGGATCAGGGTCATGCCTTTCTCAACGACCTTGCCGATGAGCCGCCGGATTTCGGAGCCGTGGAGCAGGAGTTTGCGCGGGCGGATCGGGTCGTGGTTGTGGATGTTGCCATGGGTGTACGGACTGATGTGACATTCCACCAGCCACATCTCGCCGTTGCGGATTTTGGCGTGGGAGTCCTTCAGGTTGATCCGGCCTTCGCGCAGCGCCTTGACCTCGGTCCCCTGGAGGGCCAGGCCGGCCTCTATTTTCTCCACGACTTCGTAGTCATGGAACGCCTTCTTGTTGCGCGCGATCAGTTTGACCGTCATGGGACCGGCTGCTCCCCCCGTCCGGCGGTGGTCACCGGTATCGGTAAAGAAATCGAATTATATCAGAATGGGCCGAACGGTCCAAGGCGAAGGGCGCGGCGTTGAATCCGCGAAGGGGGTGCCCTATAATGGCAATAGCTGTATGGACACAACTCCTGCCCGAAACCCGTTGCGGGGTCCGCTCATCGCGTTGGCGGCGACGGTGCTGGTCGCCTGCTTCACGCTGTACCTGGTCTTCCAGCGGCGCCTGGAGCTGGCGGAGGAGACTGCGCGCGACACGTGGTACCCGGCGCCGTGGGCCGCGACCGCCGCAGTGCCCGCCGGCGCCGGCTGCGAGTTGTGGACCGACGGCCGTTCTTGGCGGGCCGGCGCCCGTCTCGATGAGCGGTTGGTTTATGGCGGCGATCGGGGCCTGCTCGCCAGCCGCGACGGCGGCGCCGGGTGGCAGTCGGTGAGTGTGCTCGACGGACTCCCGGTGGGGCGGGTCACCGCCATGGCGGAGCTGGGTGGCCGTCTCTATCTGGGCCTAGGCGGCGGGCTGGCCCGCTGGGACGGGCGGACGGTGGAGCGGTTCAATCTGCCGATCCTTTCGGCGGACTGGGTGACGGCGCTCGCACCCGGCCAAGCGGGTCAGATCTGGTGCGCCACCCGCCGCGGCCAGCTGCTGGAGTTGGAAGCGGGGCGGTTCCGGGCCGTGGCACTCCCCGGTTTGCGGGACGACGGGGTGGCGGCCGTGGCCATGAGCCGCCGCGGCCCGGTGCTCGGGACCTTCCGCCACGGGCTCTACCGCCTGGATGATGGACGGCTGGTCCGGCCGGGTGGGGCGCTGCCGCCCCTGCAATCGGTTGCCGGGCTCGAGGCGCTGCCCGACGCCTCGTTGCTGACGGCCACCGACGCCGGACTGGCGGTGCTGTCGCCGGCGGGCGATTTCATCGAGATGCTCTTCCCCGGCCGCCCGGTGTCGTTCGCCGGCCACCGCGTCGGGCAGGTGATCTGTGCCTGCATCGAGGATCAGGTCTACGCTGTCGCATGGTCCGATTGGAACGCCGGCCGGCGGCGCTTCATCCCGATCGGCGCGCCCGGTCTGGTCCGGAGCGCCGTGGCGGGACCGGCGGCGATCGACCTGCTCACGGACCGCGGCATCTTTCGCTGGACGCCCGGAGCGACGGGCTGCCGTCCCGTCGAGGTGCCGGCGGGCGAGCTTGCGCGTCCGTCGGTCATGGCTCTGGCCGCCGGCGGCGGGTCGGTCTGGCTGGGATACTTCGACGGCGGGATCGAGGCGCGGGACGGGACGGGCCGCCGTCGCGAAGGTGTGGACACCCCCGCGCTGAACACGATCAACCACCTGGCCTGGGACGGGGCGCGCCTTTGGGCGGGCACTGCGCAGGGACTGTGGACGGTGAGCGCCGCCGGAGTCCAGCCGGCGGGTGCGGCGGAAAGCCCGCTCCGTTCGGCCTATATCAACCAGGTGATCCCCGCCGGGGGCGTCACCTGGGTGTGTCATGGCCAGGGGCTGTCGGTTCTGCGCGGCGGGTCCGAGGCGTTGTTTTACGCCTTGCACGGCTTGCCGTCGAACAAGGTGTACTGCGCGGTCCAGCGGGAGGGCCGCTTGTATGTGGGTACGCTGGGCGGTCTCGCCGTCATGGTGGGCGAGCGCGTGGCGGCCGTCCACCAGGTCGACAACTCGCCGCTGCGGGTCAATTGGATCACCGCACTGCAGGCCTGCGCCCAGGGCGTGATCGTGGGCACGTACGGCGGCGGGATCCAGCTACTGGCGCCGGACGGCACCTGGCGCGAATTTCGTGGCGCCGGCCGCCGGCTCAACGTGAACCCCAACGCGCTCTGCGCCACCGGCCCGTGGATCCTGGCCGGCACGCTGGAGGAGGGACTGTGGCGGCTCGACCCGGCCCGCCTGCAGGCCGTGCGCCTGGAGCTGCCGCTGCCGTCACGGAGCGTACAGGCCGTGCTGGCCGACGGCGCCACCCTGTATGTTGCCACCGACAACGGAGTGCTGCGTGTCCCCTTGACTGCCGAATTCTTGAAACCGGAGCATGCGTCATGAACAGAGCCCGAATCCGCTGGCTGCTGATCTGGACCGTCCTGTTGGGAGCGCGGCCCCTGGCCGACGCAGGGGTGCTCATCCCGTCGTCGGTCAAGTCGCAGCCGGACCCGGCCATTCTCAGCCTGGAGGAGATGCAGATCCGCATCGAGGTGGACCAGGGCCTGATGCGCGTCCGGATGATCCAGTACTACGCCAGCCACGACCACCGGATTCTGGAGGGGACCTACCTGTTCTCCTTTCCGCCGGGGGCGTCGCTGAGTGACTTCGCCATCTGGGACGGCGTCACTCGCATTCCCGGCGTGATCCTGGAGAAACGCAAAGCGGCCGAAATCTACCGGGATCTGGCCGCACAGGCCATCGATCCGGGCTTGCTCCAAATGGGCGGCGAAGGGGAGGAGTCGGAGATCCCCGCCGACTTCTTTACGGTCAAGGTGGCACCCATACCGCCTCGTGGCTTCAAGCGGGTGGAGCTGGAGTACCAGCAGCACCTGGCGGTGCATGACGGGCGGGTGGAGATGGTTCTGCCGCTCAAGAGCCGGATCTTCCCTGCCCAGACCGTCCGCTCCCTCAGCGTGGAGCTGGCTGTGGCCGACGGACGGGCGATCCGGGATTTCGCGCTGGCTGCCGCCGCCTACCCGTTGCCGTGGCGCCAGCCGGACGCCAACCGGGTCGTGGGGGCCTGGCAGGGCCGCAATGTCGTGCTGACGGAAGATTTCGGCTTCAAGTGGTCGGTGGACACCGCCCAGCCGTCATCCGTCTGGCTGACCTGGCGGGGGCGGGAGTCCGAGCTGCTGGCGGGACGGGCGTTGACGGCGGAGGACCGGCCGGCCAGCGAGGCGACGGACGACGGCTACTTCCTGCTGGACCACCTCTTCCCGGCTTCGCCTGCGTCCGGCCGGCGGCCGGTCACGGCGATCGTGGCACTGGACACGTCGTTGTCCATGTGGTGGGGCAAGCTCCAACAGGCGCACGAGGCCCTGCGCGCCTACTTGGGGGCGCTGCAGCCGACGGACGATTTCAATCTGGTGCTGTTCGGTGAGAAGGCACGGCCGGTTTTCCCCAAGCCGGTTGCGGCCACGCCGGAGAATGTCGGCCGGGCGCTGGAGGTGTTTCTCAGCGGTTACCTGGCCGGCGGCACCGATCCGGTGCCCGCCCTGGAGGTCGCGACGGCTCAGGCGGCGCAGGGGCGGTCGCTGGACCGCCACCTCGTGCTGATCGGCGACTGGATGCCCACGACCGGTCATGTCAAGAATGCCGCCGTGCTGGTCAAAGTCAAGCCGCTCCTCCAGGGTCGCGGTGTCAAGGTGCACGGTGTGGCCACCGGCGATGACGCCAACCGGACGCTGCTGGAGATCCTGGCCGGCTGGACCGGCGGCCAGGTCCTCGCCCTGGGCAGCCGCGAGGACATCACCACCGATCTACGGCTGCAGGTGGGCCGGTTCGGGCGGGAGCCGTTCGGCGGGCTGGGCCTCGAGGGGGGCGCCGGCGTGTTGAACCGCGTGTACCCGGCTCACCCGGTGAGTATCTTCGCCGCAGCCAGCGGGACGTGGGTGGGGCGCTACAAGCCGGCGCCCGACGTCACACTGCGTCTGCGCGGCGCGGCGCCGGACGGCGCCGCCTATGAGCAAACGGTCACGGCCGTCCTGCCCGAACGCAACCTGGAACACGACCTGCTGCCGCGCGTCTGGGCCCGGGCCCGGGTGGATTTCCTGCTCGACCGCATCAACCGGGAGGGGGAGGACGCCGCCGGCATCCGCGAGATCATTGAGCTGTCGCGCAAATACAAGTTCGTCACCCCGTACACGTCGTTTCTGGCTGCGCCGCGGTCGCTGCTCCGCCCGCGGGTCATCCAGCCCAAGGATCCCGTGCTGCGGGTGGCCGCCGACCCGTCGGTGGTAGCGGCCACGGTCCGGCTTCCGTGGGGTGAGACGCTGCCCATGCGGTGGATCGAATCGCTGGGCGTTTGGCAGACGCGATTCTTTGTGCCGGCCGAAGTGGCTGACGGCACCCATCGCTGCCTCGTGATCCTGCGGGACGGCGGCGGCCGGCTGTATCGCGAGGAGAAAAGCTTCGTGATCGACAGCCGGGCGCCGGCGGTGCGGTGGCGCAACATGGTGGAGACGGTCGCGGGCGGCGCCCGGCTCCGGCTCGATGTGGACGCCCCGCCGGACACTCGCCACCTGACCGCGACGATCGAAGGCGGCGGCCGGGTGCGCCTGGCGTGGAGCGCCGCCGACCGTTGCTGCACGGGCATGCTGTCCGTGCCCGCCGGGTCGGCGCCGGGGATGCGGGTGCTGTCCCTGGTGGCGGAGGACCAGGCCCACAACGTGTATCGGAAGGATTACCAAGTGAGGATCCTGCCATGAAGAAAATCGCGCTCTGCACCGTCCTGCTAGCCGCCGGCCTGACTTTCCTAGCCTCGGACACCGGCACGTGGAAATGCCTGCGGTTGATCCAGCCCGAGTACCTGGAGCGTGGTTCACCGGAGCTGACCGCGCTCTACGAGCGGCGGGCGCTCGACGGACAGAACGTTCTCGTGCCCATCCCGCCGGGACGTGCGCTGGAGTTACTGGCGACCGGCGACGAGAACTGGCGCCTACCCGTGCGGGCCCGCCTGCTGGAGCAGACCGGCCGGCTGGAGGAAGCCGAAGCCGTCTGGCGGAACTGGAACGAGCAGATCGGCCCGTCGGCGGAAGGCGTGACCTGCTTGGCGGCGTTCTACCGGCGGCACGGCCTGGCCCGCCCGGAGCTGGAGTTGTTGGAACGTTCCGCCGCTCTTCTGACCAGCGGGGAGAAGGCGCCGCTCAGCCTCGCCGAGGTGTGGAACCGGATCATGAGCCTGGCGGTTCCGGCCGGGCTGACGCCGGCGGAACAGGACGCCCTGCACCGCCGGCATATCGCCGCTTTCAACGGGCGCCCCGACCAGGCGGCCGTCTTCCAGTCGTGGCTGGAAGCCCTGCTGGCCGATGCGCGCTGGGACACGCTGGCCGCGGCCCTGGGCGAATACCGGCAGGCCTTCCCGGATGATCGCGACACGGTGACGGCGTTCCAGGCGCGGGCAATGGCGGCACGCGGTGAGACTGCGGCGGTCCGTGCGCTGTTCGAGAAAGAGTTCCACCCCTTGATGGAAGCGGAAACGGTCCGGCACCTGTTCGGGGCGCTGGAGAAAGCCAGGCTGTGGCCCGACACACTGCGCGAGGCCGAGGAACGGCTGCGGCGCGATCCGCTGGACGCCGGCGCGGTCTATCGCCTGTACCACGCCCAGATGTTCCGAGAGAACCTGAGCGGTGCCGCCTCGCTCCTGCGCGATTACCGGCTGATTCGGAACGCCCGCCTGGGGACCGCCGCGCCGGCGGCGGCCTGGCGGAGCGAGGAGCTTGCGGTGATGGGCATTCTGGCCCATCGCTGCCGGGACGACGCCGAGGCTCTTCGGTACTTCCACAGTTTCTATCTGGCGGTCCCGGTCGGCCAGACGGTGCGCGTACCCGGCGTGCCGCTGGCACTGGTCCGCGAGGAAGCGCTTCGGGCGGCGTACCGACTGCTGGTCGCGCCCGAGAGCGGCGTGGACGGGTACACCGCCCGGTCTCTGGGCGGCCTGGCCACCCTGGTGACCGCTGACGCCAACCCGGGATTCCTCAACGGTATGCTCTCCATCTTGCTCAACGGCGTGAATCCGGCGGGCGAGCTGCGGGAGCTGGAACGGGCCGGCGAGCCGTATTTCCTGGCCCGACGAGCCGAGGCGGTAGTCGCCGAGCTCCGGCCAGCCCTGGCGCCGGACGACTACGTGCGTTATCGGGCCGGTCTGGCCCCGCTCTACGTGCGAGCCGGGGACCGGACGGGTGCCCAGGTCTTGCTGGAGGAGCTGGCGCAGGCAGCGCGCGATCCAGACCTGCGGCGCGGGTTGTGGCTGCAGGCGGCCGAGACCGCCGCGGCTGGCGGCGACGCGGCGACGGTCACCGTCGAACGCTGTTACCGTCAAGCCGTGGCGGTGGAGGGCCAGTCCCAACCCGCTGTGCCGCTCGGCGCAAGCTCCCTGGAGTACTGGACACCGGGCGACGAGTCGCCCCGACGGAACCGGTGGCAGGCGCTGGACGCCCTGACGAATTTTCTAACGAGTCACCGGCGCCTGCTGGACGCGGTGGCGGTGTACCGCCGGCTTATCGACGCGCACCCGCAGGACGAGCAGTTGTATGAGAAGCTGGCGGGCCTCCTCGAATCGGGCGATCTGGCGGCGGAACAGGAGGCGCTATACCGCCGGGCCACGGATCAGTTCAAGGGTCCCGGCTGGTTTAACCGGCTGGCCCGCTTTTACATCCGCATCAAGCGGATCCAGGAATTCCAGCAACTCACCGCCAAGCTGGTTCAGACATTCGACGGCTCCAGCCTGGAATCGTACATCGGCTCGGTGCTCCCCCAGGCGTCCGGACCGTTGGGTGAAAAGCCTTACCGGCGGTATGCCCTGGAGGTGGCGACGGCCGCCCTCGACCGATTTCCACTCAGTCCCCGGTTCCAGGCGGAGGCCATGCGGCTGGCCAGCCAGATAGATGCGAGCCGTTACCGGCAGCTCGTCGCGACCTATTTCATGCTCTCCGCCGAGGCACGCGACCGCTACTTCCAGGACTTGACCGCCCGGAAGCTGCTGGACGGCGTGCTGACCGCCGCGTCGTCCGGCGATGACCCGCTGCAGCTCTACCTGAGCGCCGAGGCCAACATCTGGCGGTGCCGGTTCGAGGCGGCCACCCCGCTGTACCAGCGGCTGGTGGAGCTGTATCCGGGTGATGACACCATCGCCCGCCGCGCCGCGGAACTGCTCCGCTCGGGCGGCGTCCAGGATCCCGCCCGCTACGCGCAGGCGGCGGACCTGCTGGCAGACCTGGGGCGGCGCACCGGCCGACAAGGCGAGATGCTTATCGAGGCCGGTGATTGCCTGGCCCTGGGCGGCGACGTAGCCGGCGGCGCGCGCCGCTGGCGACAGGTGCTGACGCTATATCCGGACGATCCCGACCAGTGGCTGAGCGTGGCCACCGTGTTTTGGGACTACTATCTGTTCGATGAGGCGCGTTCGGTGATCCGGGAGATCCGGCAGCGCCGGAAAGATCCTGACCTGTTCCCGTTCGAAATGGGCGTACTGTTGGAAGAAGACGGTCAGACCGGCGCGGCCATGACCGAATATCTCAAACTGGCGCTGGCGTGGGGCGACCGGCACTGGGAGGCTCGGGCCCGCCTCAACCAGCTCCTCCAGAAAGAGGAGAACCGCCGCATCTTTATGCAGGCGGTTTCCGAGCGGCTGCGCCGTGGTCCCAAGCCGGTGGAGTACCTGAACAACTTGCGCAATTTTCTGCAGGAATGGAATCGGGCGGATGAATTTCCGCTGGCGGAGTGGGCCGCCTCACTGGTGACGGAATCCGCCGGAACCGACACCATCCGCGAGGCGCTGGGCCAGCTTTCCGACCTGCTGACCGCCGCCGACCGGATGCGTGGATACCGGATTTTGGTGCAGCTGGCGCCGCCCGGTGCGGAACGGCTGAGCGCCAGCTTCGCCTGGATTCAGCAACTGGTGGATGACGGGCGGGGCGATGAGGCCGACCGTGCGCTGGCTGAACTGGTGCGCGAACACCCCGTCAACCTGGGTGTCATCCGGCGGTCGGTGGACACCTACGTGAGCCTCGACCGACGCAGCCGGGCAGCGGGTGTGCTTCGCAACGCCCTGCCGCGGGCCGTGGCGCCGTACCGGCGCGAGTTCACCGAACGGCTCATCCACATCCTGACCGATGACGGGAAGCCACTGGAGGCCGCGACGGTGGCCGCCGACTGGCTGAACGCGGAGCCGGACGATCTGGCGGTGATGGAACTCCGCTGGTCCGCCCTGACGGCAGCCGGCCAGCCGGCCGCCGCTGTTCCGGAGATCCGGCAGACGTTGGCGCGGCTTGGGTCCCTCGTTCCCGATCCCGCCGTCCGGAAGGAGCGGGCGGTGGACCTGCGGAGCCGGGCGGCCGCGGCGGCGTGGGCCGCCGGCGACCGCGTCCAGTCGGTGGACGAATATTATGAGATCCTGAAGCTCGTGCCCGAAGACCGGAAGGTGCTGGAACGGGGCGTGCTGGCGGCCCAGCGGGCGGAGTTGCTGCCCCGGCTGGAGGGCTACTTCCGGAAGGCCGCGGCCGACAGTCCGTCCGATTACCGCTGGCCTCTGGTGCTGGCCCGCCTTGAAATGCTGCGGAATAATCCCAAGGCGGCGGCGGCGCTGTACACCCAGTGTCTGAAGGTGGTGCCGCAGCGGGTCGATTTGGGCGCCGAGGCGCTCCGACCGCTGGAGCTCATGGGCGACTGGCGGGCGATGAAGGATCGCTGCCTGGAGCTGGCCCGTCTCAACTACAACGATCCCGACTGGCTGCGGGATGCGGCCACTGCCGCATGGCGCGCGGGTCTGGAGGGTGAGGCGCGCGACCTGGCCCGTCAATACGCGCAAGCCAACTCCGACGTACCTCGCGTTCAGGCGATGGCCGAGATGCTGCTCTACGCGGAGTGGCATCGGAACGATTGGGCCGTGGATACCCTCCTCAAGCTGTTGCATTCGGCCAAACCGGATGATGCACTGGCCTGGGATCTGGACAGCAACAACCTGATGACCATCGCGGCCCGATCCGACCGGATGCCTCTGCTTGTGGAGCGGCTGCTGGCGATTGTTGACGCGGCGGTCCGTCAGAACGAGATCGAGCGCGCCGCGGCGTGGCTGTCGCTGGCGGGCGCCGGCTTAAGGGAAACCCTGCCGGCCGAGATCCGTCAGGCGGTGGTCCGTCAATTCCAGACACGCCTGGGCGGGTATCTCAACGGCCCGTTGAAGGACAGTGCCCTGGAGGTTCTGATTCAGCCGGCTGAGCAAGGCGCGATCACGGAGCTGCTCGGACCGCTCTACCTGGCCAAGGTTCGCAGCGACGGAGGTAACTACGTCAACTGGCGCATCCGCGAATACCTGTTTGCCCGGGGTATGTGGGCGGAGCTGTCTGCACTGAACGACGTGATCCTGTCCCGGATCGATCCCGGCGATTGGGATCACCGACGGCTGCAGGCGGAGCAGGCTTGGTTGGAGATGCTCCAGGCCAGGACGCCGGCGGAGCTGGAGCGACTGCGCCAGATCTACCGGAATCCGGACCACGAGCCGGGGCTGGAGGAAGCGTGGCGGTACTTCGAGCTGCTGTCCCGGCAGGGCGCATTGACGGAACTCGGCGACGGTTTCAGCGCGGTTCAGTGGCACAAGGGGGCGCTCGTCGAATTCCTGGCGGCCAAGAAGGAGTACGCGCAGGCCGCCCAGTCCCTGCAGACGGTGTTCGCGGACCAGAGCCCGGTCTGGCGCGACGCCCACACCGCGTTGCTGGCGGGATGCCCGGGCAGTGAATTGGCGGCGGACAAACCGTTCAAACGCATCCTGCGCCTGGTGCCGGTGCGCGATCTGTTGGAGACGGCCGTCGAGGACGACATGACGCTGATGCCGCCCCATTGGTACCGCTATGCCGCCCGGTATGGAGATTGGTTGCTGGCGTCGGGCAAGGCCGATTCCGGTGCGGCGTGGATGGTGGCGGAGCTGGAACGGAACAACCATCGCCGGCTCGAGTACGAAGCCCTCTTCAAGCGCCTGTTGGCTCTGGGTCGCACCGCCGAGGCGCGGCGGTGCCTGCCGTGGCTGACGGCCATGGAGGCACGGCCGCTCGACGACGCCTGGAACCGGCTGCGGCTGGCCGCCGCCGGCTCGGATGCCGCGGCGGTGACGACGGCCTATGGCCAGCTCCTCGAGTTGCTGGCCGCCGACAAGGTCGGCAACTTTCTGTCCGGCAACGGACTGGAACTTGTGGGCATCGGCAAGCGATATGCCCTCTTGACCCGGTTCCGCGACACGTGGCCCGATGTCATGATCAGCCAGGGTGCGCTGGAGGAATACGGACCGTCCGGTGACTCGCTGATGGTCCTGTTGTTCGCCCTGCCGCCGGCGGACCGGTGGGCGGTGGTGGAAGGATGCGTCCGACGCCATGCGCGGCCCGTTGCGGCGCTGGAATTCTGCCTGAACCGCAACTTGGCGGCTGTGGACACCGACGGCCGACTAGCGGCTCTGGCGGCTGAAGTGGCGCCCGAAGACAGCACGCTGGGCCGCGAGGCCCGTCTCGCCACCTTGGTGCGGAGCTGGGGCGCGGCCGGGCCATCGGTTCAAGCCGGCGACAACCTGAGCGTCCAGCGGGCGACGCTGTGCGCCGATGACACCCTGTCGCACACGGTGGGCCAGTTGACCCCGGCGGACTGGCGGCGGTGGTGGACCTGGTTGAACAGCCAGAAACCGACGGGCGGGCCCCCGCCAGCCAAGGCATTCCAGGCATGGATCGAGTCCCAGCCCGGAGGGACCACATCTTGGAGCGAATTGAACAGTCGCTTCCTGCGCGCCTTCGGCTGGACTGTGCAGGCAGCGGAGCTGTCGCGGGATTTGGTTCTGTCGGCCATCGAGGATCGCTGTCTCACCGCCGAAGAATCGTTCCTGGTCGCGGTGTACGACGCGGAGCGGGGTGATGTGGCGGGGACGGCCGCCCGCTTCCGCGAGGCCATGAATCGGGCCGAAGACCGGCTCGAGATGGCCCACCGGATCCTGCTGTTCCTGGCGGAACACGATCGGTATGACCTGATGGAGCCCGTTCTGGCCGTGTTCGAGGGGTTGGACCGGGGTTCCCCGGTTACGGCCGGCTACCGCTTGCGGATGCAATTCGCCGCCGACTATCGGCAAGTCACCCTCGCCCGCCTGCTGGCGTATCTGGATCGGCCCGATGTTCCATTGGAGGCGAAGACCGAGACCATCGAGACCGTCATCCGGTATGGGTTGAAGGATCGGCCATGGGCTGCCGAATTGGCCAGGGGCGTGCCGATCACCCCGCCGTCAACCGGCTGGTCGGAAGTGCGTCGCCTCCTGGCGTTGCGTCTGCATGCGCTCCAGTTCGGCGCTCCGGCCGCCTTCCCCGCGGCGGAGGCCGACTTGGCGGGCTATCCCGACGCGCGCCTGCTGGTTCGGTGGCTCGTGGAGCGGGCGGAAGGCGCGGGCAACACCGCCCTGCAGGCCAAATACCTGCCGGTGTTGTTCCGCACCCGGACCGAGAGTGAGCCGGTGCTGCCGCTGCTCCAGAAGGCGGTGCCCGCCGGCCTGGAGCGTACGGCGGTCACGCTGGTCAACCAGTCGGCGCTGAACTACGAACACCTGATGGCCCGGGACAATCCGGAATCCGGCGACGACGTCGGGAGCGGCCTGGCGGAATTCCTGTCCCGAGAAGCCCGCGGACCGGATGATTTGATCGTGGTCGAGAATCTGATGGACCGGCTGAACCTGCGCGGGGCGCTGGAGAACGTCTGGCTGAGGGCCCTGACATGGCGGCTGGATGCGTCCGCGCGACAGGGTGTGGCCGACCGGCTGTTCGTTCTGCTCGAGGAAAAGGCCCGCCAGCGCCGGGCTTGGGATGCCCGTTTCCAGCTGGACCACCAGCTGAGCAACTGAGAGGTGGATCATGAGAGGCATCGGGCGGCTGTTGGGAATCCTGGCTCTGGTGGCAGCGATGGGCGCGACCGGTCGACCTGCGGCTGCGGGGACGCCTGCGCCGGCCATTCCGGCCGGGGCGATGCTGTACGCCGAGACTCCCGACTTGAACGGATTGCTGGCCCAGTGGGAGGCTTCCACGGCCAGGAAGTCATGGGAATCCGGTGCGGCGCGGGAGCTGTTCATCCGGTCGCGGGTTTTCCTCAAGTGGGAGGACCGACTGGGTAAGCTTTCAGCGCTGGCGGGCCGGGAGCTGGATCTGAGCTTTCTGCGTCAGCTCGACGCCCGCCGGGCGGTGCTGGCCGTGTACGACCCGGGCCGGCGGGAGGGCCTCCTGGCGGTGGAGACGGGGCCCAACGGGCGGGCGGCCGCCGACGCGGTCGCCGCTGCGCTGGAGGCGCGGGACGCCAAAGGCACTGCCTACCGCGGGCGATTTCTGGAGGACGACGGCGTGTTCCTCGGGCTGTGGCGCGACGGGGCCACGGTGTACCTGGCCACGTCGGACCGACTGCTGCGCGAGGTGATCCGCCTGCGCCGCGAGGGCGGCGGCTGGAGCTTTCCAGAGGCGGCCGCGGAGCGGCCATACGCGTTGCGGCTGGACTTGGATCTGGCCGCGATCCGCAAGACGTCGTATTACCACCGCTACTGGGTTCACGATCCGGACGGCGAGTGGACCGGCTGCGCCCGGGCGCTGCTGGTGATCGCGCGCGACGGCGCCGGCTGGACCGAGGAACGGCTCTTCCTGACGACGGCGGACGGACCGGCGGTGTTTCCGACGGCTGCGGCGCCGAATCCGGGCGTCATCGCGCCCTTCTGGTCGGTGCGGCGGTCGGCGGCGGACGACGTCCAGGAACTGCTGCTGGAAGGGGTCCTCCGGCTGCCGGCCGAACGGCAGGCCGAACTCGCGCCGCGCACGTTGTATCAGGGGACCGCCTATAAAGTCGCCGCAGCCGAAACATCCGACTTCGAGCGGGCCATCGATCAGTCGTCACCCGACGTTTCCGTTGAAACGCTCTGGTCCGGTGCAGCCGGTGTCGGAACGGATCTCGACACCTACCTGGCTGCGGCCGGGCCGTGGCGGACCGGCTGGACGTGGGATGCGCCGCAGACCGGCGACGCCCGGACATGGAGTATGCCGGGTGGCGGACTGACCCTGATCGGCGAGAACGCGGCGGGTTCGGTGGGCCGGTTCCGGGAACTCCTGACCCGCGCGTTGGCGGCCGCCTACCTGACCAATCCGGCGGCGGTGGCGTGGGCGGAGGCGGAACCCGGCGTATTCCGCTGCCGCGAGCCTGTGGATGTGTGGCTGGCCGAAGCGTCGCCGGGGGTGCTGCTCGTCGCCTCCTCCGCCCCGATGCTCGCCGAGGCGCGGCGGCTGGCCGCAGTTGCGGATGGCGTGGACGCCGCCGCCGGCTGGAACCTGGCGGCGGTCGGGGACACGTATCGCCGGTTGCTGACAGACATGGGACAGTCCGCGGCGGAACAGTCGTCCGACGGCGCCCCCCGTTTCATGACCCATGTGGTGCCGTCGTTGCTTAGCGTTTTCCAGGCGGTGGACCGGATCCGTTTCGTGCAGAAAAAGGTGCCGACGGGGATCTACGAGCGTGTCGATTACCTGGCCGCGCCGTAGTTGTCAACGGTTGACCATCCTGGTCTTCGCCGCAGCGCTCGGCGCCTCGGCAGCGAGCGGCGCGGCTCCCGGGGACTGGGCCGGCCGCGTGGCGGGCGAACCCGGCGCCTACGCCCTGCTGGGCGATCTGGAGGCGGGCCGGCTGTACCCGGCGGGCGCGACGGCCGTAGGCGACGCCCGTGTGCCCGCCGGCTCCTGGGTCAAGCCGTTCCTTGCCTACGCGCTGCTGGCCTGCGGAAAATCCGACGAAACCGAAACCCTTCTGTGCACAGGCTGGCGGGATCCCCGGCATCGGTGCTGGTACGGTCCCGGCCACGGGCGCCTGAACCTGGAACAGGCGCTGGCGCAGAGTTGCAATGCATGGTTCCAGCAGGTGACACCGCGATTGGAACCGGACGAGTTCCAGAGGATCAACGCCCCGTTTTTCCCCGTCGGATGGTCCGATGCGACCACTGAAATAGCGACAGCGGAAGAGTGGCAAAACACCTTCATCGCCGGACGGCTGACCGCCCGAAGCTTGACCTTCGAAGCCTGGAGCCGCGCGCTGGCGGCGCTGGTGCTGGGCCGCCGGGTGGACTGGCCGGCCGGGACGGGGGTGCGCGAGCTGGCGCTCGGCTCGCCGGTGGGAGATCCGGCCGCCCTGGCAGTCGTGCGGCGAGGGTTGCATGCGGCGGCCGCAGGTGGCACCGGCCTGGAGCTGGCGCGACGGTTCGGTTCCGCCGAGCTATGGGTCAAAACCTCGTCGTCGCAGTCACCGTACGGCGACGTCGCCGGACGGCGGCCCGATGCGGTGTGCATGGTCGCGGCCTTCTGGCCGGCCGGACACCCCCGGGCGTGCATCGTCCTGTTCGTGCCCCGGGGGATGGCTGCGACCACAGCGGCGCCCCTGGCCTGCGACGTGCTGCGTGACTTTTGCCGGTGGCGACGGATGATGCCATGAACCGCCGAGTGTTAGTCGCAAGCCGGGCCGTGATTCTGATGATGCTGCTCAGCACCGCGCTGAGCCGCGGTGAGGCGGCGGCGCCGACGCCTGTGGTCCGGATCGATGTGCTTGGCTTGTTCCGTCCGCCGGCCGTCGAACTGGTGGCCGTGGATACCGCCAGTTTCAGTTTTAATGACGGCGGCGGGATAGTGCGCGTCCTGCCGCCGGGAGCGGCGGTGGCGCTCAGCCGGAACGGGGGGCGGGTGCAGGCGGTGCACGCCGGTCAGATTCGCGAGAATGGCCGCCAGTGCGCGGTGACACCGGCAGCCCCCGACGGACGGATTGAGATCCGGTTGGCGAATGGATTCCGCCGCGTGTTTTGCGGCACCGTCACCGTCCGTCCCGCGATCGCAGGCGACTGGCTCCAGCTCGTCGCGCACCGGCCCCTTGAGGATTATGTGGCGGGAGTCGTCTCGGCTGAGTTGGGGGCATCCGCCCCGCCGGCGGCGCTTCAGGCGTTGGCGACGGTGGTGCGCACCCAGACGCTCCGGTGGCGGGGACGCCATGCGGACGAAGGGTGCGACTTGTGCGACAACACCCATTGCATGCTGTACCAGGGCGAGGAGAACGGTGCGGCAGCGGTCCGCCGCGTGCTGGCACCACTGCGCGACGTGGTGCTCGTCCGGAACGGTCAGCTGGCCATGGCGCCATTTACTGCCTGCTGTGGGGGAGCGCCGCTTCCCGCCGCCTGGATCTGGCCGGGGGCGGTGGATACCGGCCCCGGCCGAACCTGCGATCGCTGCCGGGAAAATCCCGACGCGGTCTGGACAGCCATAGCGGCCAGCCCGGATTTCCTGCCGCGAATCGGTTCGGCGCTCGGAGGGTTCGCACCCGCAAGGATCCGGGTTGAGGAGCCGCCCGGGCGATCTCCCGTGGTGGTGCTGGCGGGCGATTGCGGCGAGCGCCGGATCCCCGTGGAGGAGTTCCGGATCGCCTGCGGGCGGACCTTTGGGTGGAACCTGATTCGCAGCAATCGCTTCCAGGTGCGGCAGGCGGGGGACCGGTTGCAATTTTCCGGCCGCGGTTTTGGGCATAACGCCGGATTATGCCTGGCCGGGGCGGTAGCCATGGCGTGCGCGGGGGCTACGGTGGACGCTATCCTGAATTTCTATTTTCCGGACTGCCGGGCGGTCAGTCGGGCCTCGATGGCGTCCAGCCAGCTGGGTTGGTGAACGTGCACGGCGATGGAAACAGCGCGGAGGGGACACGGCCAGGCCTCCGGGGGCAGCTTCACGAGATCTTTCTCGGTGGTGAGGAGCACGTCGGGCGTGTCGCGTCGGCAGGCCGCCGCGATTCGCTCGCGGGCGGCGGCGTCGTAAATCTGGTGATCGGCGAAGGCCAGTCGGGCGATGAGGGCGATCCCGGCCGATTCCAGTATCCCGAAAAACGTCTCGGGGCGGGCCAGGCCGCAGAAGGCCACGGCCCGTCGGCCGCGGAGAGCATCGAGCGCACCGGCGGCCCGCGCGTCTCCATCCACGAGGCCGGCCGGGACGAAGTCCGAGGAGAAAACGGGCACACTGCAAGCATGGCGCGCCACGTCCGGCGGCAGCGCGACGGCGGGCGCCGCGCAGCGGGTGAACAGGATTAAATCCGCCCGGCGCATGCCGCGGGGGTGCTCCCGCAGCGGACCGGCGGGCAGAAGCCGGCCGTTGCCCAACGGCTCGGCGCCGTCAAGCAGTAGCAGGTTGCAGTCCCGGTCGAGCGCCAGGTGTTGAAACCCGTCATCCAGGATGAACAGGTTCACGGACAGGTTGGCCTCGGCCCAGCGGCCGGCGATACCGCGGCGGCGATGGCATAACACCGGGACGCCGGGCAGGCGCCGCGCCAGCAGCACCGGTTCGTCTCCCGCGTCCTCGGGACCGAGGCGGATGATCGTGCCGTCGGACACCACCGCAACCGCCTCGCCGCGTTCACCCCGCCGGCGATAGCCGCGGCTGAGGATGGCCGGGCGCCAGCCGCGCCGCTGGAGCTCGGCCGCCAAGTGCGCCACCACCGGCGTCTTGCCCGTCCCACCCACGGTAAGGTTGCCCACCGCAAGCACCGGGTGCGCCAACTGCTCCGTTGGCCGTGTCCCGGCTTCATATTGCCGGTTGCGCCACGCCGTAGCCAGGCCGTAGAGCCAGGCAGCGGGACGGAGGACGGGGGCGAGCACCGCGGGCGGAGCATACGGATTCATGGCGTCGCGCTCCCTGCCGGAAACCGGCCGCGGATGATTGTCCAGCACCGGTCGGCGGCTCCCTGGTGTGACCGGATCAGTTCAAGGGCGCGGTGACCCAGGGCAGCGCGCTCGTCGGGATGGTCGAGGAGGCGTGCCAGCCGACGCGCGAAGTCGTCGGTGTCGGCGGCCTGCTGTAGGGCCTCCGCCTGGCGGAAGAGTGCGGCGATCTCGCGGAAATTTTCCATGGACGGACCGATCAGGATGGGACGGCCGGCGGCGGCGGGTTCCAGCACGTTGTGACCGCCGGTGGGCGTTAGGGTGCCGCCGATGAACACCAGATCGGCCGCCGCGTAGAGCCCGGCGAGTTCACCCAGCGTGTCCAGAATCACCACGTCCGCCGGTTCCCCCGAGGCGTCGGAGGTCAGACTGGAGCGGAGCGCTACGCGCAGGCCGCGCTGCCGGAACGCGTCGGCCGCCCGGCCGAACCGCTCGGGATGCCGTGGCGCCACCAGCAGCCGGAGCGCCGGCCGGCTCGGCCGGAGGCGGATGAACTGGTCGGCCAGGATGGCCTCCTCGCCTTCCATGGTGCTGCCGCAGAGAAGCACGAGGGGCCGATCGGTTCCCCAGCAGGTCCCGATGGCGGCGGCGAGCGCTGTGTTGGGCTGAATCAACCGGAGCGAGTCGAATTTCAGGTTGCCCGCCACCTGGATCCGCGCGGGCGGGGCGCCCAGTTCGCGAATACGCCGCGCATCCTCCTCAGTCTGCATCAGCCAGTGATCCGGGATGTCCAGGAACGGACGCAGCAGCGCACGCACCCGCCGGTAGCGAGGCAGGGACCGGTCGGAGATACGGCCGTTGACCAGGTGAACGGGGGTGCCCTGGCGGCGGGCGGCCGCAAGCAGCGTGGGCCAGATCTCCGTCTCGGCGATCACCAGCCGGCGGGGGCGGATCCGCTGCAACACCCGCCGGACCGGCCACCATAGGTCATACGGACAGTAGAAGGGGACGACGGTGTCGGCGAAGGTCTTCCGGGCGGTAGCCTGGCCGGTGGGGGTGATGGTGGACAGGTAGATCCGTGTGTCCGGCTCATCGCGGCGGATACGCTCCACCAGCGGGGCCACCGCAAGCACTTCACCGACGCTCACCGCGTGGATCCAGATGGCGTCTTGCCCGTCGTTCGGCGGCGGCAGCCTGAAGGCGAGGCGTTCGCCGACGCCGGCGAACGCGCGGCCCTTGACGGCGCGTCGGATGAGGAAATAAACCAAGGCCGGCGGCAACAGCAGGGCCAGGGCGAGGTTATAGATGAGGAGAATCAGGGTCATCGGGCCTGCCCGGAGACGGGGTGGAGGCAGTGTAGCCGTCCCGTCCGGCGGTTGTCAAGCTGCGGCGGGGAGGATGTCACAGGTGGTCGATCTCTGGAAACCCCCGGTCGAGCAACTTGTCGCCGCAATCCGCCAGGTGGTTGGCGTAGCGGGCCAGCGTGAAAAGGTAATCGCTCAGCCGGTTGACGAGCACCGGCACGTGGTCGCCGAGCTCGGTCTCGGCCCGGAGGCGGATCAGCCAGCGCTCCGCCCGCCGGCAGACGGTGCGGGCCAGGTGCAGTGCGGCTGCGTCCGGGCATCCGCCGGGGAGGATGAACTGGCCGAGGGGCGGCAGCACAGCGGACATGACGTCGATGTCCGCTTCCAGGTAGCGGATGTGCCGGGCGTCGATGCGGGTCACGCGGTCAGCCTCACCGCGGGCTGGGAGCGGCGTGGCCAGGTCGGAGCAGAGGATGAACAGGAGCGTTTGCAGCCGGCTGATGCGGTGGGCGACCTCCGGTCCGGGCTCAGCCGCAAGCGCAAGTCCCAGCACGGCGTTGAGCTCGTCCAGAGTCCCGTACACATGAAGCCGCAGATGATCCTTGGGGACGCGCTCGCCCGTGAAGAGGCTTGTCTGTCCGGCGTCGCCAGTTCGGGTGTAAATTTTGACCACGGCACCTCCACGATTCCGGGCGGGCCATCCGCCGCCGTCGGGATGAAACGGATCCGGTCGCCTGACCGCCGCCGGAGCGCAGCGTCAGCGTTTATCCAGCGACCGCTCGCGCCAGATCTGGACAAGATGAAGGATCGTCTCCGCCGCCTTGACCATGGCCCCGACAGCCACCCACTCCTGCTTGCTGTGGAAATTCATGCCGCCGGCGAATAGATTGGGCGTCAGCAGACCCATGTAACTGAGCCGCGATCCGTCGGTGCCTCCGCGGATGGCCTTCATGATGGGCGCCAGGCCGGCCCGCTGCACCGCCTCGATGGCGTAATCCATGACCCGTGGCTCCTCGCGGAGCTTGTAGATCATGTTCCGGTACGACTCCTTGATTTCGATGCTCACGCCGATACCGGGAAAACGCTCCTGGGTGATTGCCGCATAGCTTTTCAGGATGTCGCGGAACTGCTCCAATCCCTCCACGCTGAAGTCGCGAATCAGGGTGGTCAGCTTGGCGGCGCTCACGTTCCCCTCGATCTGGTACGGATGGATATAACCCTGGCGGTCCGTGGTGGTTTCCGGGAGCGATTCCTCAGAATATAGACCGGCGAAATATGCCGCAGCGCGGACGGCGTTGACCATCTTTCCCTTGGCATAGCCCGGGTGCACGTCACGGCCGGTGAATTGGATGATGGCGGTGTCGGCGCAGAAGGTTTCGTTTTCCACCTCACCGGGGTAGCCGCCGTCGATGGTGTAGGCGAAGGCCGCGCCGAACGCGGCCACATCGAAGTGCTTCGTGCCGTTACCCACTTCTTCATCGGGGGTGAAGGCGATCTTGATGGTGCCGCGTGGAATGTCGGGGTGCCGCACCAGGTATTCCACCGCCGCCATGATTTCGGCGACGCCGGCCTTGTCGTCGGCGCCGAGCAGGGTGGTGCCGTCCGAGGTGATGATGTCGTCCCCGACGAAATCGGCCAGCTCCGGGTTTTCATCGACGCGGATGACTTGGGCGGGATCGCCCGGCAGGACGATGTCGCCGCCGCCGTAGGCACGGTGCACGATGGGCTTGACGTCCCGGCCGCTGACGCCGAAGTAGGTGTCCACGTGGGCGATGAAGGCGATGACCGGGATCTGTTTCGCGGTCCGCGGGGGCAGGTTCGAGGGCAGCGTGGCAAACACGTACCCGTGCTCGTCCACGGCGGCGTCCGTCAGGCCGAGCTCCTGGAGTTCCTGGGCGAGCAGCCGGGCCAGGTCCAGCTGCATGGGGGTGGAGGGGAAGTGGGGAGAGTCCTCGGCCGAGGTGGTGTCGATCCGGACGTAGCGCAGAAAGCGGTCCACCACACAGGTGGCGGGCACGTCGAAGGTGTGGGACATGACGATCTCCTCTGTTGGGTTTGGGCGGACCGCCGCTCAACGGCGGTTGGCCAGCGCCGCGACGTAGCCGGCGCCGAAGCCGTTGTCGATGTTGACTACGGCGACGTTGGACGCGCAGGAGTTGAGCATGCCGAGCAGCGCGGCGACGCCGCTGAAAGACACGCCGTAGCCGATGCTTGTGGGGACGGCGATGACGGGGCAGGACGCCAGACCACCCACCGCGCTCGGCAGGGCGCCTTCCATGCCGGCCACCGCGACAACCACCGAGGCGGCGGCGATCTGTTCCCGCACACTCAGCAGGCGGTGAATGCCCGCCACACCCACGTCGGCCACCAGCTCCACGCGGTTGCCCATGATCTGGGCGGTGACCATGGCTTCCTCGGCCACCGGCA
>JAAYUB010000005.1 GCA_012517875.1 Acidobacteriota bacterium
CACGTACTTGTCGCCGCGCGCCCCCAACTGGGACGAGGGCATCAGCGGCTTTCTATGGGACCGCCTCTACCCCGCGCTGACCGAGCGCCTCGCCGCCCGGGGCATCTCCATGCTGCCTTACGGCGACTTCGTCGACGACTTCAAGCCGGAGCTGGGCTGGAGCACGCATCCGCCATCCCCGCGGATGGGCGTGGATTACGTGGGTCTGCGCAACCGCTTCGCGGTCCTGGTGGAAAACTACGCCTACGCGCCGTACGCCACGCGGGTAAAGCACTGCTACGAGTTTGTCGCCGAGCTCATCGAGTACGTGGGCGCCCACGCCGTCGAGATGAAGGCTCTGGCGCGGGAGGCCGACCGGCGGTCCGCCGGCTGGGCGGTTCTGCCCGCCACGGAACGGCCGCCGTTCTGCCTGGCGGTGGATTCCGGTCCCCTGGACGGCGCGCTGACCATCCAGGGTTTTGCCTGCTCTGAGATCATCGACTCCCGAGGCCGCAAGCGGCCCAAGCCGATTCTCGACCAACCCCGCACTTACACCGTGGCGTACCACGCCCGCTTCACTCCCAAGATCACCCGGCCGCTGCCGGCCGCCTATCTGCTGCACACCGGTTGCGAGGCGGTGGTGGCCCAGTTGCTGCGACACGGCATCCGCGTGGAGCGGCTCACGGCTCCGGCCCGGGTGACCGCGGATCAGTTCACGACCACCACCCTCAAGGTGAATCCACGGGTGGTCGAAGGCCATGCCGACCTGACCGTGACAGGCGAGTGGCGGCCGCAGGTGCTCGAGGCGGAAACCGGCTGGTTCCTGGTCCCCATGAACCAACCGCTGGCTCGGCTCATCGCCTGCCTGATGGAGCCGGAGCATCCTGACAGCCTGGCCGCCTGGAACTTCTGGAACAACTGGATCACCCGGCAGTGGTACCGGGATCTGCCCCCGCTGCCGCTCTACCGGCTGATGGAGGCGCCGCGGCTGCAGACGCGGCGGGCGGAAATCAACGACGTCGTCTACTGACGCCGGCCGCCGTCTGTCCTCCCCCAAGTCGCTCATTCCCCCAGGAGCGGGACGTTGAGGATCACCCCGTGTTTCACCGGCGAGCCGGACGGGGCCGGTCGGGAGGGATCCAGCCGGACATGCCCCATATTGGGACAAAACGCGCCCAGTTCCTCGAGCCAGCGGGCCAATCGGCGCAGGCCGGCGGCGTCGGCTACCACCCGCAGTCGGCGGCGGAGCGCCTCGGATTCGAATTGTGACGCCAGCTCCAGGATCCGCTCCGCGTCTAGCCGCCGGCGCTGTCGGGCCAGGATGGCCGCCACTTCCGTCTGCTCCATGAACCGGCCCGGGGCCGCCACCGCGTCCACCAAGGCGCGTTCCGGCGAGGCCACACGGAACCGGCGACCGCCGTCGCAGAGCTCCCGGATCTCCAAGGTCAGGCGGACGAGACCCACAGCATGCCGGCGCACCTCGGCGCCCGGCACATCCAGTCTGCGGGTGCGGTCGGCGGCGACCACCAGATCCAGCCGGTGCATCGGCCCCGGCACCAGTCCGGCCAGCTGCAGCGCCGCACGGCCCGTGAAGTATCCGGCGGCTCCGGCGGCCTGCGCATGATGCAGCGCGGCCGGCAGTGCGCAGGCGACCCCCTGCCGGCGCAACACACCGCGCGATTCAATCCGGACCAGCCC